>NZ_JBHMQU010000009.1:69133-153753 GCF_042435015.1 Paracoccus panacisoli
GAAACGCTCGAACTGGAACGTGATGGCCGCGAGAGACCAGGCCAGGAGAAATATCAGCGCGACGCCGAAAAGCACGGCTCCGATCTTGCGCCGCATTCTACTGCCCCAGAGCCGCGTCCACGATCCGCAGAGGCGCCGAAAGGAGTTGACCGGTCGAGCTCAGGACAAAGGCGCCTGCCTCGGTGAATGTCCGGCCCTGTCGCGTCTCGCGGCCCAGTGCGGGATAGGCGGTTGCCAGCTTGATGTACCGGTCATGATTGAGGCCGCTGCTGGCGCCCACGGCGGATATGTCGATCAGGACCACGTCGCCCTGCTGCGCCGCGGCCTGAACGGCAGGATCAGTGATATCAAGGGCGCCCACGCGCGTGCGCTGACCCGCAAAACCGGAAAGTCCAAGCGCACGATCATCCGGCGAAACCATGATCACGATCGGGGTGTCCATCTTCCCGATCACCGCAAGCTGCTGGCGGAACACGTCCACATCGATATCGGGGGCCGCCAGCAGGACCTCCAGACGGGACAGCGCCTCGTCCTCACCGGCAATCCTCATCTGGCGCAACGTCTCCATCACGAGCCATCCGCCCATGGAGTGGCCAAAGACCGTGACCGGCTTTCCACCCGAGGTCTCGGCAAGCCGCGTCAGAAGCTCGGCCAGCGCATCGCGTGAATAGGTCACCGACTCCCGGTCGCTGGCGTAACCCAGCGGCGTTGCGGCGGAAGGCCAGGAGAACAGGACCGGCGCGTCGGAGATCTGCGCATCGGCCGCCATCTGCGCCGTGCGGAACAGGGACTCGGGGAAATTGTAGTTATAGCCATGGACGAAAACGCCCGCGCCATTCGGACTGGCGGCATTCACCCCTCGGATGAAGGCCTTTCCGTCAAGACGCTTGTGGGAGGCGACGGCGAAATCCGTCTGCGGATCTGTCGGGCCCTCCGGCCATTCGATCTCGCCCGGAACGTGGTTGGGCGGAATGGAAACGACGAACTCCGCGAAGTGGGGCTGCGGCGAGCGGACGCTCGTAAAGCCATCTGCCGGAACCGGAGCTGTCTCTCGGGTCGTCGCCACGAATATCCGCTCGGTCTCGCCCTGAGGCGCTGCCGCACCGACCGGCCAGATCGTGCGCGTGTCCGGTCGCGCTGCACAGCCAGCCAGTGCGCAGCAGAACAGAAGCAGCGAAGGTCTGATCATTCTTGTCTCGGAGCTAGGAGGAAATGGTGGTTTGCGGCACCAAGCAGGTACGTATGAAGTGAAATTTCTGCGGTAGCAACAGAACGCAAGACGTAACCTGCACCCGACGGATGGCCGTCCGGACCAAGTCACCTTCGGCACCATCGCCCCGGATATCAAAATATAGTACTTGGCTCGCCGCACTGTCCCCTCACTTATCAGGCCGCTGAAATAGTCGGCTCTCGACGTAGTTTGCAGAACATGATTCATCGCTGGCAGGAAGACAGTGGGAGTGATCATGCGCGGAGCGGACGAGACGAGCGGGTCGCTGTTCAGCTATGCTGATCTTGAGGACCGCATCCCTGCGCGGCACCCTTTGCGCAAGATCCGACAGGTCGTGAATGACGCGCTCGCCAGCCTCGATGATGAATTCGACCGTCTTTATCCTGCATTCCCCAAGTGGCGTGTCGTTTGAGGTGAAGATCGCCTGTATCCGAGCGCTAGACAAGGATTTTCTGCCGCAAGCGGCACCTGCGGTCGCGCAGACTGCTGGATCTGGACGGATCAGACCGCGAAGCCGCTGTTTCCTTGCCCAGGGGCGGCGTTTTTCAGCGCAGCGGACAGATCTGTCCAGCCGCTTTCGTTCAGTTTGAGCGTGGATCGCGATCATGCGCATAGCGGTGGCGCTCGCAATCGGCGGATAGCGGCGAGGATGGCGCGTACCATCGTGCCGGTGACAGCGACCTCGGCCAGCTGGAAGGTGATGGTGCGGGCGTGACGGACCACACGTGCCCCGATCTTGATCAGCTTCAGTTGCAGGCTGGTCAACGACCAGTCGGCCATGGCCTCGGGCAGCTCGATGCAGCGCAAGAAGGTGGCCAGGTTGTACGCCAGGGCGTGCAGTTGCAGCCGCACCTCATTGTCGCGGAACTTCCGGCACGACAGCCGCGTCCAGCGAAAGGCGTATTTGCCCTCTTTGATGTGCTGCTCGGCGGTGCCGCGCTGGTTGTAGAACCGCACCACCCAGTCCGGCTCCATCGGCAGGTTGGTGACGATGAAGCCGACACGCGGGAACAGTTCGCCCGGATGCCATTCGATCTTGGCGATCACCCGGCGTTCCTTGTCCCAGGACGCCGCCTGATACTCGAATTCCTCGAAGAACCGCTTGACCTTGGTCAGTGACGGCCGCCCGACAGGGCGCGTTAGCCGATGCGCGATCTTGTCCTTGAGGACCGCGTTTGCGGGCAGCCGGATGGCGTAGAAGAACCGCGCTTCTTCCAATCGCTCATAGATCGCCGGGATCGCGTAGGCAGCATCGGCCCGGAAGAACCTGCCACCAAGGTCGCGCTCCGCGTAGCGCGCAATTACGGGGTCGAGAACATCACGCCAGCCATCGGCGCTGTGGACGTTGCCATGGCGCAGGGCGCAGCGTTCCAGCATCCCGAACTGGTTGAACAGAAAGTTGGGGTGATAGCAGCTACAGTCGAAATGGCCATTCCAGGCGGACCCTTCCTGGTCGCCATGGGTCGGGCTGACCGAGCTGTCCATGTCCAGAACGATGTACTTCAGCCCGTTACGGTCATGGAACCGGTCGATCCATTGCCCGTTCAGGTCGGCCAGCGCGGCACGGTTCCCGGCCAGAGCCAGCGTCTCGGTCTCGAACCGTCCCATCTGCGATGCCGAGGCCGCTTGTGCATCGACCGCTCTGCCGCCGACAACTTGGCGCATGACCGGATCGCAGGCGAGACGGTTGGCGTCGTTGACATCCTCGTATCCGGCCAGCCGCCCAAAGACTGATTGCCGGAACAGGCCGTCGAGCCGATGGACCGTGTTCTTGCCAGAGCGAGTATCGCGCAGCGCCGCTGACGCCAAATCGGACAACCCGAGCGCGTCATCAAGCTCGCGCATCACCAGAAGGCCGCCGTCGGAACTGAGCTGCGTGCCGCGAAATTCCAGCCGCACGCGAGGGTCGAAATCCACCCGATCTGCCCGTTGCAAGCCCGCACCCTCTGGGTGATCCATGAAACGCGCCCCTCGCAGCCTTCAACACCATGTTTTATATAGGAAATATAATGGTCAGGACAGCGAAATCAGCGCCTTACTTGGGAAATGTGGGTTGATACCGACACCAGAACCGTTGCGAAGAAGCTTGAAGAGCGTATCGACAGGCTGGAGCGGCAGAAGTTTGTCTTGGCTGAGAAGGCCTCAAAGCCGATGCCTACACGGGCGAGGCTGGAGGAATGTATGGAACTCGCACTTAAGTTCCTGTCAAGTCCTTGGAGTATTTACAAAAATGGCAGTTATGCGGTGAAACAAACGGTGCTCAAACTGGCCTTCGCTGAGCCTCCGAAATACTGCCGAGTCAACGGGTATGGAACTCTGGAAACTTCGTTCCATTTCAAGGTGTTAGGGAGCATCACAGGCCCAAATCATGGGTTTTGTGGAGAAATGGTGCGGGCGGCGGGACTTGAACCCGCACGGCCGTTGGGCCCAGGGAGTTTAAGTCCCATGCGTCTACCATTCCGCCACGCCCGCACGCGGATCGGGGTAAGCGCGGACGGGCGATGCTGCAAGGGGGTCCGCCTGCGACGCGCACGCGCCCACGCTACGGGCGGCCGCACCGGCCGCCGCGCCCTGAACCCGAGCCGCGCGACCGTCAGCCGCCGCAATCCGGCGTCTTTCTGGCCCAAATCACCCATCCCGCCGCGGTCCCCCGTTCCGCCGGCGGCCCCGGCGCGCTAGAACCCTCGGCATGAGCCCGCTCCGCTCCGCCCTGCCGTTCTGGATGTCGCTGGCGCTGGTGCCGCTCGCCGGGCTGGCGATGGCGCGGGGCGGCTGGTGGTGGGCGCTGATCCCGGCCTACGCGTGGTATCTCGTCACCGGGCTCGACGCGCTTCTGGGGCTGAACACCGAGAACCCGGACCCCGAGACCCCGACCGCGCGGCTGGTCTGGCACCGCGCCATCACGGTGATCTGGCCGCCGGTGCAGGCGGTGGTGCTGTTCACCGCGATCTGGGTCGCCACCCACGGCGCCCATCTCGGCACCGGCGAGAAGCTGGGCCTGTTCTTCGGCCTCGGTGTGATGACCGGCACAATCGGCATGGTCTACGCCCACGAGCTTCTGCACCAGAAACCCGCGTGGGAGCGGGCGTTGGGCGACCTGCTGCTCGCCATGACGCTGTATTCCCATTTCCGCAGCGAGCATCTGCTCGTCCATCACGCCTGGGTCGCCACCCCCCGCGACGCCGTCTCCGCGCGCTACAACGAGGGGTTCTATCGCTTCTTCGCCCGCGTGCTCAGCGACTGCCCGCGCTCGGCCTGGCGCGCCGAGCGGCGGCTGCTGGCCCGGGCCGGGCGGCCCTGGTGGGACCGGCGCAACCCCTTCTGGCGCTACGCCGCCCTGCAGGGCGCGATGCTGGCGCTCGCCGCCGCGCTCGGCGGGTGGGAGGGGCTGGCGCTGTTCCTCTGGCAGGCCTTCGTCGCCGTCTGGCAGCTCGAGCTGACGAACTACGTCGAGCACTACGGCCTCACCCGCCGCCACATGGGCGAGGGGCGCTACGAGCCGGTGCGCCCGCGCCACAGCTGGAATGCGGCGCACACGGCGTCGAACTGGCTGCTCATCAACCTCCAGCGGCACTCGGACCACCACTACAAGCCCGACCGGCGCTTTCCGCTCTTGCAGACCTACACCCCCGACGAGGCCCCGCAGCTGCCCTACGGCTACCCGGCGATGACCTTCGTGGCGATGGTCCCACCGTGGTGGCGGCGGCGGATGAACCCGCGGGTCCGGGCCTGGCGGCGGCAGTTCTATCCCGACATCGCGGACTGGAAACCCTACGCGCAGGGCGAGCTGCCGATGCCGCGCGGGGCGCTGTAGGGAATTGGCGTACCGGGCGTACCCGGCGCGGATGGGACGACCCCCTCCTGGTTCGGGCGCGATCAGGTGGAACGGCCGGCCACCCTGCCCGCCGGCCGCCGCATCGCCCATCCCCCGCCCGCCACCACAGCGCCTGCAACCGCGAACGCCGCAAGGCTCGGCCAGTGGCCCAGAACCGCGACCCAGTCCGGCCGGATGACCTCGGCGGTGCTGAACGCGGCGCCGCTGTAGGCGCAGAGGCTCAGCGCGGCCCCCTCGGCCATCATCTCGCCCTCGATCGCGTAGACCAGGCGCTCCACCACCGCATCCTCGGGCCGAAGCGCCCGAACCCGCAGCAGCGCGTCGCGGGTGGCGGCCAGATAGGCGTGGGCGCAGAGGTTGAAGGGGCTCGACTCGTCGGTCACCGTACCCGGGACCAGCCCCCACAGGCAGGTGGCCGACTGGATCTCGGCGAAGTTGGTCAGGCGGCGCAGGGTGTCGTCCGGCGGATAATGCCGGGCCGTCAGGCGCAGGATCTCGCCACGGTGCCGAGCGATCACGGCCATCTGCCCGTGGGTCAGGCTCGGGATACCGATTCCCTCGGGCGGCGGCCCCCCGGCCCTGTGTGCCAGCGCCGCGCCGGGCGAGAGGAGACTCGCACCCAGCGCGGCTGCGATGAGGTGTCTCACGCCAGGGCGCGACGGCGCAGGGACGGACCTTCGACCAACGGCTCGGCCAGCGCGCCGAAGATCAGCCCGATGCCTGCCCACAGTACCGCGTGGATGCCCAGCGAGATCATCCGGAACCGCCAGAGCGAG
The DNA here is from genome assembly GCF_042435015.1 of Paracoccus panacisoli. Classification (NCBI taxonomy): domain Bacteria; kingdom Pseudomonadati; phylum Pseudomonadota; class Alphaproteobacteria; order Rhodobacterales; family Paracoccaceae; genus Paracoccus; species Paracoccus panacisoli. Next base: position 74,976 of record NZ_JBHMQU010000009.1, read on the forward strand.
TCGGCGGCGAACCCCGCAGGCACCTCGTTGATCGCCGGCAGTGCCAGCAGCACCGCCACGACGGCAGCGAGCCAGGCGAAGCCCGCGACGAGCCCCGCAGTCCAGCCTCCACGCTCGGCCCAGAGCCGGCGAGCCAGCTGGACTGCCAGCACCGTCAGCGCGATCGAGATCACGAGCATCAGGAAGAACAGCGCGGTCCGCGCGCCAATGGTCTCGGCGCTGCCGACGGCGGGCGGGTTCGGCCCGTATTTCACCTGCGGGACGAGGACGATCGTGATCCACGCGACGACCGCCAGCACCGCTGCGGTCGCGCGCGCAGCCAGACCCGTCGCCCGCCCGTAGACGAAGGCAAAGACAAGCGCGAATAGCCCGCCGACGGCCGTGCCATAGGCGAGGATGCCGGTGGCAAGACCGATGGTCGACTGCACCGCCCGGCTGACCAGCTCAGGCTCGGCGCCCGGGTCCTCGCCCGCCGCGATAGCCGCCCGTTCCTCGAACCCGATGGCGTAGTTCACCTCGGGTTCGCCGAAGACATATGCGACGCCAAATGCCAGCACCGCCGCGATCAGCCCGGCAATCATGCCGCGCAGCAAGAGTTGTCCCACCATGTCGGCCAGCCTCAGTGGCAGGGGAAGCCGAGGAGGTGACGGGCGTCGTGCACGAACTCGTGCACCATGCCGTCGCCGCCAAGGATCGAGAGCGCGCCTTCCTCGGCGGTCACGAAATAGATGCCGAGGATCAGCATCAGCCCGGCGAAAATCGCCCACGGCAGGATCTCGCGCGCCGGTATCGCGACCGGCTGCGGATAGGAATACGTCATGTCAGACATGGAAAGCCCTCCTGGGATTGCGCGTCCCGTTGAAGTTATGGCCAGGATCAAAGGTCTGACTCCCGGGAGGTTTCCCCCGGTCACAGTGGCGCGACCGTGCCGGAATTTCACCGGCTTCTCCAATCCTTGGCAGGGTCAGCGATACGGCCCGCCCGCGACCCTGTCAATTCGTTGCACCCCCGAGGGCGCGCAGCAGCGCCGGGTCGTAGTGCCGAAGCCAGCGCTCGGGCGGCGGCGCCCCGTCCTGCGCCATCGCCTGCCGCAGGGCGACGCGGATCACCGCCATGCCGTGGCGGTCGACAGGCATCGCCTCGAACCTGCCGCGGGCCAGCAGCGCCTGCACCCGCTGCTTGAGCCGCCACAGGTCGGGTCGGCCGTGCTTTGCCAGGAGGGCCTGAAAGGCCGCATGGCGACCGGGGTCGAACTCCGCCGGAAGGCCGAGGCGCGCCCGGGCGGGATGCGGGGGAAAGACATGGGCGGCAGCGCTCCACCCCGAGGGCATCGGCGTGGTCGCGGGCGGGGTCGTGCCCAGCCGGTGCACGGGCAAGGTTCCGGCGACGTGCCGCTGTTCGATCCGGGCGATGGCCGTCTCAACGATCCAGACGGCCGGCAGCGCGGCGACATCCGAGGCCTCGTCCCACGTCAGCCCCTCGCGCCGGGCCATCGCCGTGGGATCGTCGGGGCGGACCAGCACCCGCGTCACACCGTCCCCGACCCCCAGATCCCAGGCCAGCCGGTCGCGGTCGGCCGGCACGATCGCGCCACGATCGGGACCGCCGGGTGCAATGCGGCCGCCGCCTTCGGGCTGGCGTCCGGTCACGCACAGCGCCACGCCATGGTTCCAGCCGAAGGGGTCGGCGCTGATCGTCTCGAACGCCAGCAGACGCGGCGCCCCGTCCAGCCGCAGGCTGGCCGGGCCGTTACGGGCGACCGGCGGGGTGCCCTCGACCGTCCCGGACGGCAGGAACGCCGCCACGCCGACCGGAGAGCCCACGCTCCAGACGTGATCCGGGGCCGCCAGCATCGCCCGCAGCGTCACGCCAGCGCTCTCGCCACGCGGTCCCACTCGTCCGGTGCGGGAAGGCCGAGACGGATCAGCCGCGGCGACCACGGAAAGATGCGGCTGTGGATGCGATGGCGCGCCAGCCGGGCCTGCGCCGCCGCCGCGTCGGGCGTCTCATAGAGGCGAAAGAGCGCTGTGCCTCCGACACGGGGCCAAGGGGACAGCCGGTCCAGCCGCAGCGCGTCCTGCGCCAGCCGCTCGGCGGTCGCGCGCTGCCAGTCGCGGTCGCCCAGCGCCTGCGCCCCGATCTCGACCGCCGCGCCGGACACCGGCCATGGCCCCGCCAGCGCGGCCAGTCGCCCGGCCGCTTCCGGCGCGCCCAGCGCGAAGCCCAGTCGCAGCCCGGCAAGACCGTAGAACTTGCCGAACGACCGCAGCACCCACAGGCCCGGCTGCCCCGTCTCGCCCGCCAGCGACAGCTCGGGGACCGGATCGGCGAAACTCTCGTCCACGACCAGCGCGCCGAGTTGTGGCAGAAGGGCTCGCAGCACGGTGGGCAGCAGGATCCGGCCGTCGGGGTTGTTGGGATTGACCACGACCGCCAGATTGGCGCCGGCCAGCGCCTCGGGATCGGTCACGGCCTCGACCCGCCAGCCTGCGGCCCCAAGTGCGGCGGCGTGTTCGTTGTAGGTGGGCGACAGCACCCGGGCGCGGCCCGGCGGGCCGAGGCGCGGAATCAGCTGGATCGCTTGCTGGGCACCCGAAAGCGGCACGATCGCCCCGGACACGCCCCATGCGGTGCGGGCCGCCTCGGCCAGACGGTTCATGTCGGCCCGCGTGGGAAGGTCGGTCCATGCCCGGGCGGGCAGCGCCGGCACGGGCCAAGGAACGCGGTTGATACCGGTCGACAGGTCGATCCAGTCCGCGCCACCCCATCGCGCCCGCGCCGCATCAAGGTCGCCGCCGTGGTCACGCATTCCCGCCTCCGATCCGATAGCTCAGCACGCCGCGAAAACCCGCGGTGCGGAGTTCCGCTTCGGCCCCCGCAGGCGGTGTGCCCGGCCGAAACAACAGCGCCCGCGCCGGACCGGTATGGCCAATGGCGAACCCGGCTGCACCGAGGCGCCGTGCCAGCGCCTCGGTTGGATCGTCCTGCGGACCACGCAGGGCCAGGGTCCGACGTGCCGACTCCGCCGCCACGCGGGCGATGCTGTCCGCATCGGTACAGGCCAGCGGCCAGCGGGCCAGCAGGTCCGCAACATCGGCAAACCGCACGTCTGCCGGATCCGTCCGCTGGGGCGGACCGAGAAAGCCCGCCACCACCTCGAGCGGGGGGAGCGCCGGCAGGCGGCCGACCGCCACGCCCCGGCGCGAGGCCCAGACCAGCCGTTCGGGGGCCGCGTCCATCAACGGATCGCTCGCCCCCTCGATCGCCACGCAGGCGGCGGCAAGGCGCGCCTCATCCGCGCCCGCCGCGCGGGCCAGTGCCACCAGCGCCGCCGTCGAGGCGCCGGCCCCGCCGCCCGGTGGCAACTCTCCGCGCAGCAGGAACCGCCCGGTGACCGGCAGGTCCAGCGCCCGCAGCAGCGCCGCGGCCCGCGCGCGGTCCAGCGCGACGAGGCCACTGCATTCAAGCGCGAAGGCGCCCGTCCGGCGCTGCGCCGTCACGGCCAGCGGTGGACACGGCAGGGTGATCAGCACGACCGGGCCCGCGGGCCCCAGCCGGCCCTGAACCAACTCGCCCATGTGCCCTGCCACCCGCACCACTCGGGGGTTTCCCTCGGCCGGGTGCTGTGGCTTCTGCGCCGGGGGCAACACGAGGTCAGCCATGGAACTTCTGCTCGTCGGCATCGGCACCGGCAATCCCGAGCACCTGACGCTGCAGGCGATCCGGGCGCTGAACCGGGCCGACCTTGTGCTGGTCCCGCGCAAGGGCGCGGACAAGGCCGATCTTGCCGAACTGCGTCGCGCGATCGTGGCCGAGGTGGTGACGAACCCCGCCACGACCATCGCCGAATTCGACATGCCCGTGCGGGATCCCGACAACCCCTCGTATCTTGCGCGCGTGAACGACTGGCACGATGCCATCGCCGCCCGGTGGGCGGAGGCCATCGCCGAGCATCCGGGCGCGGCCACCGTGGCGCTGCTGGTCTGGGGCGACCCGTCGCTCTACGACAGCACGCTGCGGATCGCGGCGCGGCTTCCGGGCTGCGACGTCACCGTCGTCCCCGGGCTGATGTCGCCGCAGGTGCTCGCCGCCGCGCACGGCATCCCGTTGAACGATCTGGGCGCACCGTTTCTCGTGACCACGGGCCGCCGGCTGCGCGACACGGGCTGGCCCGCCGGCATCGACACGCTGGTGGTGATGCTGGACGGCGACTGCGCGTTCCAGACGCTCGACCCGGGCGACGTGACCATCTGGTGGGGCGCCTACGTCGGCATGACCCAGCAGATCATCGACCATGGTCCGCTGGCCGAGGCCGGGCCACGGATCGTCGCCGGGCGCGCGGCGGCGCAGGCGGCGCATGGCTGGATCATGGACATCTATCTGCTGCGCCGGGGTCATGCCTGAACCGCCCCGAGAGGATCGGTCCTCCGCACCTGTTGGCCCAGCGCCGACGCGCGCGCGATCAGGTGGAAAAACGTGCCCGTCACGCGGCCACGCCGCGATCCGGTCTCGGCCACCTCGACGCCCTCGGCATCGGTGACGCGGGCGAGCGGCGCGTCAGGCTGCGACAGGATCGTTGAGTAGTGGAACTCGTGCCCGCGCAGGCAGGTGCCGGCGTCATGGCCCGGGATCGGCGCAGCCAACTCGACAAGCCGGTAGCCGAGATGCATCCGCCTCGTCTCATAGCTGGTGACGAGGCCCAGCAGGCCTGCCATCCGGTGCCGCGTGCCCCCGGCGTCCACCAGCGCCTCGCCCAGCACCATGTAGCCGCCGCACTCACCATGCACCGGTCCCGGAAACGCGCGCAGCCCGGCAAGGAAGCGGCCGGCCGCGGCCAACGCCCCGGCGTGAAGCTCGGGGTAGCCGCCCGGCAGCCAGCACACGTCGGCTGCGGGCGGCGGCTCGTCAGCGAGGGGCGAGAAGGGCAGCACCTCGGCCCCCTGCCGGTGCCACGCGTCCAGCAGATGCGGATAGGCAAAGGAAAACGCCGCGTCCCGGGCCAGCGCGATACGCTGGCCGGGCGGGGGCGAAAGGGCGGGTCTGCCCGGGGCAACCCCGCCCGCAGCGGCCGCCTTGATCGCCGCCAGGTCCACGTGCTGCCGCAGAAACGCGGCATACCGGGCGACGGCGGCCTGCAGGCCGGGATGCTCGACCGCCTGCACGAGGCCGAGGTGGCGTTCGGGTATGGTCAGGTCGCCGCGCCTCGGCAGCACCCCGAGCACCGGCAGGCCGACCGCCTCCATCCCCAGTCGGCACAGACGCTCGTGGCGGGGCGAAGCGACGCGGTTCAGGATCACCCCTGCCACCCGCACGTCGCGGCGAAAACGCGCCAGACCCATGGCGAGGGCCGCCACCGTCTGCGCCGCGCCCGAGGCGTCCAGCACCGCGATCACGGGCCAGCCCGTCAGCGCGGCCAGGTCGGCGCTGGCGCCGGTCCCGCACTCGCCCGTGCGGGCCACGCCGTCGAACAGCCCCATCGACCCCTCCGCCAGCGCCATCTCGCCGCCCTGCGCGAGTTGCGCGGCGAGAAGTTCGCGCGGCATGGCCCAGCTGTCGAGGTTGAAGCTCTCGCGCCCGCAGGCGGCCCGGTGGAAGGCGGGGTCGATATAGTCCGGGCCGCATTTGTAGGGCTGAACGGCGACGCCGTCTTCGGCAAGGCAGCGCAGAAGGCCGAGCATCACCGTGGTCTTGCCCGCCCCCGATGACGGGGCGGACACGATCAGGCCAGGGGTGGGCGCAAGGGGGCTCATCCCTTCACCGCATCCGCCCGCCCGGCCCTGAAGCGGCGGTCATAGTCGGCGGCATAGAGGCGGCTGTCCTCGAATCCCTCCTGCGCCAAGGCCGGGCCGACGAGGATCAGCGCCGTGCGCTCCATCGTTGCTCCGACCTGCGCGGCTATGGTCGAAAGCGTGCCGCACACCACCCGCTCGTCCGGCCAACTGGCCCGCCAGACCACGGCGACCGGTCCGTCGGGGCCGTAGTGGCGGGCCAGTTCGGCGGCCACCTCGTCCAGCCGGTGGATCGACAGGTGAATCGCCAGCGTCGCCCCGGTGGCGGCAAAACGTCCCAGCGCCTCGCCTTCGGGCACGGGCGAGGCCCGCCCGCCGGTGCGGGTCAGCACCACGCTCTGCGCCAGTCCCGGCAGCGTCAGTTCGGCCCCGAGCGCCGCAGCGCTCGCGGCGAAGGACGGAACGCCGGGGGTCACGGTATACGGGATGCCCATGGCGCGCAGCCGCCGCGCCTGCTCGCCCATCGCCGACCACACCGAGACATCGCCCGAGTGCAGCCGCGCCACGTCCTGCCCCGCCATGTGGGCCGCGGCGATTTCGGCCATGATCGCGTCGAGGTCCATCGGTGCCGTGTTCACGATGTGCGCGCCGGCCGGGCAATGGGCCAGAATGGCCTCGGGGATCAGCGAACCTGCGTAAAGGCAGACCGGGCATGCGGCGATCAGGTCACGCCCGCGCAGGGTCAGCAGGTCAGGCGCGCCGGGGCCGGCGCCGATGAAATGGACGGTCATGCGGGTTCTCCGGTGAACGCAAGGGCAGCGGTGGCGAGGCGGTCGGCCGAGACCGACCGGCCGGCCGCAAGGCGAGCGCCGGGTCCGAGAGCAGCCAGCGCCGCCGCCTCGCAGACGCTGCCGGTGGAAAAGCGTTCCATCGACGCGGTGCTTTGGGTCGGCGTCTCGACCTCTGCCAGCGCGCGGTCGGCGATCCAGACCAGCTCGTATCCCTGTCGGGTCAGCATCAGCGACAGCGGATGCCCGGCCTTGCGCGCCGGCAGGGCGAGCCTTGTGACTCCAGCCGCCCCGGCCCGGTCCAACGCATCGAGGACCGAGGCGAGGCCCGCCCTGTCCCGAAACCCAATCCCGGCGAGTTTCATCGTCAGGGGCTTCACCGCCACGGACCTCATCGCATCACGCTCCACTGGACGATCGGATAGGCGGTTTTCCAGCCGCGCTTGCGGCCCAGGGGGGCGGCTTCGGCCAATTCGATGCGCAGCAGGCTGCCGCCCCGTTCGCCATGCCGGCTCGTCAGCAGCGCTTCGGTTTCAAGCGTCACGGCGTGGACAACCAGCCGCGTGCCCGGCGCCAGCCGGTCCCACAGCGCATCAATCAGCGAAACGTTGCAGCCGCCGCCGACGAAGACCGCCTGCGGGTCGGGCAGGCCGTCGAGATGATCGAGCGCCTGGCCCTGACGGACCTCAAGCCAGTCCACGCCCAGCCTTGCCGCATTCGCCTGCGCGCGTGCAGCCCGGGCGGGATCGGCCTCGATTCCGATCGCCCGGTTGCGGGGATGGGCCAGCAGCCATTCGATCCCGATCGAGCCCGACCCTGCGCCGATGTCCCACAGCAGTTCACCCGGACGGGGTGCCAGCGCCGACAGCGCCAGCGCGCGGACCGGACGCTTGGTGATCTGGCCATCGTGATCGAAGAACCCGTCCGGGACACCTGCAGTGCAGGGCACCACCCGGCCCGCGCCGTCCACCTCGAGCGACGCCGCGACCAGAGGGTCGATCTTGTCCAGCGCAAACCCCTCCGCCTGCGCCGCACGCAGGCGTTCGGCGGGACCGCCGAGCCGCTCCATCACGGTGAGCCGGGTAGCGCCGAACCCCTCGGCCACCAGCCACGCGGCCATCCGCGCCACCGCCGCACCATCGCGCAGGGTCACGATCAGCCGGGCGCCCGGCGCCAGGTGCGGGCGCAGCCGCTGGACTGGCGCGGCGTGAAGCCCGAGGCAGGTGACCTCTTCGAGCCGCCATCCCAGCCGCGCGGCAGCGAGCGAGAAGACTGAGGGGGCCAGGAACGCCCGCCACTCGTCCGCCGGCAGAGCCGCGGCCAGCGACCCGCCCGCGCCGTGCCAGAACGGGTCACCCGAGGCGAGCACCGCCACCCGCCGGCCGCGCAGCGCCAGCACCGGCGCAACCGAGAACGGCACCGGCCACGCGCGCCCGTCCGGGTGGTCGATCATCGCCAGATGCCGCGGGCCGCCGAACACCACCTCGGCCGCGTCCAGCGCGGCGCGGCTTGCCTTTGGCAGGCCCGCCGCGCCATCTTCGCCGATGCCGACGATCGAAAGCCACTCAGCCATGACGACCCTCATCCTCGGCGGAACCACCGAGGCCAGCCAACTGGCCGCCGCACTGTCCGAGGCCGGTCTGCCTGCCATCCTGTCCTATGCCGGACGCACCGAACGACCCCGTCCGCAGCCGGTGCCGACCCGCACCGGCGGCTTCGGCGGGGCCGAAGGCCTGGCGGCCTTTCTGCGCGAACGCGGGATCCGACGGGTGATCGATGCCACCCATCCCTTCGCCGCGCGGATCAGCGGCAACGCGGTGATCGCCTGCGCTGCGACCGGCATCCCGCTGCTGGCGCTCGAGCGTCTGGCCTGGCGCCCCCGTCCCGGCGACCGCTGGATCACGGTTCCCGATCTTCCGGCCGCCGCAGCCCTGCTGTCGGGTCCACCGCAGCGGGTGTTTCTGGCGATCGGCCGCCAGCACCTCGCCGCCTTCGCGGGCCAGCCGCAGCATCATTACCTGCTGCGGCTCGTCGATCCGCCAGAGGGGCCGCTGCCCCTGCCCGATTGCGCGGTCGAGATTGCCCGCGGCCCATTCGACACAGCCGGCGACCGGGCGCTGATGCAGCAGCACGGCATCACCCTGATCGTGGCGAAGAACGCCGGGGGCAGCGGGGCCGAGGCCAAGCTGAGCGCCGCGCGCGACCTGTCGCTGCCGGTGATCCTGATCGACCGGCCCGCGATCCCAGCCCGGCCGGTAACCGCCAGCGTCGCCGAGGCCCTGGACTGGTGTCATGCCGACCTCGGCGTGTAGACGAACCGGCCGACCTTGCGGGTGAGGGACGAGCCGACCAGCACCACCGTCCGCATGTCGGCCATCTCAGGCGTCGCGTCGCCCAGCGGGACGGTGTGGATCTGCTGGTCGGGGGTCGAGACGGCGCGGGCGAAGATCACCAGCCGCGCGGGCTCGCAGAGCCGCCGCAGAAGGTCTAGCACCTCGCCGAACTGCCCCGGCCGCGCCTTCGAGCGAGGGTTGTAGAACGCCATGGCGAAATCCCCCTCGACCGCCAGCCGCACCCGATTCAGCACCATGTCGAAAGGCTTGAGATTGTCCGACAGGTTGATCGCGCAAAAATCATGTCCGAGCGGCGCACCGGCCGCCGCCGCCGCCGCGAGCATCGCGGTGATCCCGGGCAGCACGCGCAGCTCGATCCCCTGCCAGTCCGCCCGCGCCTCGAGCGCCTCGAAGAGCGCGGCGGCCATGGCAAACACCCCCGGATCGCCAGAGGACACCACCACCACCCGCCGCCCGCTTGCTGCCATCTCGAGCGCAGCGCGGCCGCGATCCAGTTCGACCCGGTTGTCGGAGGGATGCAGCACCAGCCCCGCGCGCGGCGCGACGCGGGCGACATAGGGAACATAGCCCACCACGTCGGTCGCCTCGGCCAGCGCCGCCGACACCTCAGGCGTCACCATGGCCTCGGCCCCCGGTCCGAGACCCGCGACCACCACCCACCCTGCGCTCATGGCCGCCGCCCCCGGCCGTGGACCAGCACGATCGAGAAATAGGGAACGGTCCCGCCCACCTCGTCGAGCCGCCGCACCCGCTCGGCCGGCATGGTGCCATGCTCGACGAGCCATGCATCGCCGATCCGGCCCGCCGTGGTCAGCGCAGTCTTGAGCTTGGCCAGATTGCGGCCGATCTTCATCACCACCAACGCATCGGTGTCGGCGGCGCGGCGGGCGAGCTCGGCTTGCGGCAGGGTTGCGGGCAGGACCGTCAGCACGTCGTCGCCCCAGGTGATCGGCGCCCCGGTTGCGGTCCAGCAGCCGGCCATGCCCGGGATGCCCGGCACCACCTCGACCAGGTCCCGCGGCAGGCGGGCGTGCAGGTGCATGAAGCTGCCGTAGAAGAACGGGTCACCCTCGCACAGCACCACCACGTCGCCCGACCCCGCCCGCGCGGCCAGCCGCGCCGTCCAGTGGTCGTAGAACGGCGCCAGCGCGGCCTTGTAGCCGGGATCGTCAAGCGGGATCTCGGTCGTGACGGGATACTCCATTGCCCATTCCTCGACACCGGCCGGGATCAGCCCCTCGACGAGCCGCCGCGCCTGTCCGGGCCGGCCGGCCTTTCGGAAATACGCCACCACGCTCGCACTGGTCAGCAGCCGATGGGCCTTGACGCTCATCAGCTCGGGATCGCCGGGGCCGAGGCCGATGCAGATCACCTTGCCGGGCACGGTCATTCCCGCCCGCCCGCGAGGGCGTTGACGGCAGCGACGGCGATCGCCGACCCGCCGAGCCGGCCGTCCACCACGCACCAGGGCACCGGGTTGTCCGCTGCCAGCGCCGCCTTGGATTCCGCCGCGCCGATGAAGCCGACCGGGCAGCCGATGATCGCCGCGGGGCGCGGGAACGCAGGGTCTTCATGCATCAGGTTCAGCAGGTGAAAAAGCGCCGTCGGCGCGTTGCCGATAGCCACCACGGCGCCAGCAAGGTGAGGGCGCCACAATTCGACCGCCGCGGCGCTGCGGGTGTTGCCGATTCGGGCGGCCAGCGCCGGCACCCGCGGGTCGTGCAGCGTGCAGATCACCTCGTTCCCGGCCGGCAGACGCGCGCGCGTGATCCCCTCGCTGACCATCCGCGCGTCACAGAGGATCGGCGCGCCGCCCTCGAGCGCGCGCCGGGCGGCCACGGCGAAGCCTGGGGCAAAGCGGATGTGGGGCGCCAGGGCGACCATGCCGCTGGCATGGATCATGCGGACGGCCACCACCTCCTCATCGGGGGAGAAGCGGGCGAGGGCGGCCTCGGCGCGGATGGTGGCGAAGGACGCGCGATAGATCGCGGCGCCGTTCGTTTCGTAGTCATGGCGCAAGATGGCCTCGCAAGCGGTCGGGGATGTCGGTTTCGGTCAGGCCCCGTGCGACGGGATTGCCGCCTGCGGGACCGTTGAGGATCAGGTCGAAGCGCCCGTCGCGCCCGGTCAGGGTGGCGGTCGCCGGGCCGGGATGCGCGCAGCCCTTGGCGCAGCCCGAGACGTGCAGCACGCCCCCCGGCGGCACGAGGGGTGCAAGCCGGGCGGCCAGCCCCCGCGTCTCGACCTCGGCCGAGGTGCAGCCGGGCGCGCCGGTACAGGCAGCGACGCGCAGGCGGGGGTCGTCGGGATCGGCGATCAGGCCGGGGTGCGCGGGCAGGTCGGAGAGCCCCTCGAGCACTACCGAACGCCAAGGGGTGAGCCGCAGGGGCGCCACCGACAGATGGCGCAGAACACCGGCCCGCATCTGCCCGAAGGGCACGGCGCAGCAGGCGCCGAAGGGCGTCGGGCCGGGCTTCACCGCCCTGCCCTGCCCCGGCGGTGTCGTGGCGACGAGCGGCGGGCGAGTACCCTCTGCAACCAGGCGCGCCATGCGAGTCGCGGACCCGCGGCAGGCGGCGAACCACCGGGCCAGCTCCACCGCGCGGCCGGGCGCGGCCTGAGGTGTCACCGGCTCTCCTATCGCCATGCCGTCGGCGCGCAGGATCAGCCCGCCCCCCACGGCCCGCTCGATCCGGATGTCGGCCGAGGCGTCCCCCAGCACCGCCTGTGCGCCGGTATCGACGGCGAAGCCGAACTTGGCCGGCAGGACGGGCGCCGCGGCCAGCGCTGCCTCGAGTTCCGCAACGAGCGCCGGCGTCTCCCCCCCGGTCCAGACCGGCGTGGTCAGGATATTGCGCCGTGCCTCGGCCGCCGGATCCGGATCGAGCAGCCCCAGCCCTGCGAGCGCCCCCTGCAACGCGGAAAGGGTATCCGCCCGCACCCCGCGCAGTTGCAGATGCGCCCGACTGCCAAGGTCGATCAGACCGTTGCCGTGGACCTCGGCCAGATCGGCGATGGCCTGCACCTGCGCCACCGTCAGACGCCCCCCGTGCGGGCGGATGCGGACCACGAGTCCGTCACCGCTTGCCATCGGCCGCAGGGCACCGGGGCACCAGCCTTTCACCGTGCCGCTCATGACACCCCCATCGCGCGACTGTTCGAGCGCGTCTGCCACACCCCGGCCTCGGCCAGTGCGGCGAAGCGGGCCTGCATGGCCGCCAGCGCACCCGGGTTTTCGGCCGCGAGGAACGTGTGAACGTCGGCCGTCCCGAGCGTCGCGTCGTGATAGAGGTCGAAGAGATGCCCCGGAACCACGCCGGCCAGATGCGCGAAGGCCGCCAGATGGTCCAGCGTGGCCGCGATCTCGGCTGCGCCGCGGAAGCCGTGGCGCATCATGCCGGCGATCCAGCGCGGATTGGCGGCGCGAGCGCGGGTGACGCGGGCGATCTCCTCGGCCAGCGGCCGGGCCTTCGGCGCCTCGGGCCGGGTCGCATCAAGGTGATAGAGCGCGGGCGCGGGCGCCCCGAGCCGGGCCATCGCAGCCGCGAAGCCGGCCTCGTGCGCGGCATAATCCTCGGCCAGCAGCAGGTCGGTCTCGGGCAGGTCCTGGACGTGGACGAAGCCTTCGGCCGCGCGCAGGCGGGATTCGAGGGTGCCGCGGGCCGGTACGCCGGCCGCAGAGTGGGCCGAGGCTGCAAGCCACGCCTCGCCGGCGGCCCGCCGCGCTTCGTCGGTCAGCGCCCCGGTGGATAGCCCGAGGCCATAGAGCCCCGGCGCAGGGGCGAACACACGGGGGCCGGGGATTGCCGCGACATACGGGTTCATGTCGGCCGCCTCGTCGCGCTGCGCGAGCGCCGTTGTCGCCGCCTCGAACAGCCGCGCAAGGTCGGAGAAGACGTCCCGGAACAGCCCCGAGACGCGCAGCGTGACCTCGATCCGCGGCCGGTCCATCAGCGCCAGCGGCAGGATCTCGTAGCCCGTGACCCGGTCCGATCCCTCGTCCCAGACCGGCCTGACCCCGGCCAGATGCATCGCCATGGCGAACTCCTCGCCCGCCGTGCGCATCGTGGCGCTGCCCCAGAGGTTGACCACCAGTCCGCGCGGATACTCGCCCTGATCCTGCAGATGGCGGCGGACCAGCTCTTCCGCCAACTTCACCCCCTGGGCATGGGCAGCGCGCGACGGCACGGCGCGGGGGTCGGTGCCATAGAGGTTACGACCGGTCGGCAGCACGTCCACCCGGCCCCGGAAGGGCGAACCCGAGGGGCCGGGCGCGACCGGCTTGCCGCAGAGTGCGTCGATCAGGGCCCGCCGTTCGGCGGCGATCGAGGCGGCATCGCCCGCCCATCCCCCATCCGCCCGCGGCGTGCCGCGGCCCCAGACGTGCAGGCCCTCGCCAAACTGGCTCTCCTTCAGGTCACAGACGAAGCGGTCGATGCGGGGGATCGCTTCGGCCGGCCCCGCGTCGGCCGGCAGGTCCAGGTCGTCCTCGATCCCCGCGTGCTGAGCCTCGGCGCGGATGGCCGCGATCAGGCGGGTCCGGCGGCCGGGGTCGAGGCCGTCGGCGGTGGAGTATTCGTCGAGCAGCCGTTCCAGCCGGTGAAGGGCCGGCGGCATCCCGGCCTCGGCCAGCGGCGGCGTGAGATGCCCGAGGGTCACGGCCCCAAGCCGGCGGCGGGCCTGCGCGGCCTCACCCGGGTCGTTGACGATGAAGGGATAGATCGCCGGCATGGCGCCGGTCAGCGCGGCTGGCCAGCACCCGGCCGACAGCGCCGCAGACTTGCCCGGCAGCCATTCGAGCGTCCCATGCGCGCCGACATGAACCAGCGCGTCCGCTTGCGCCTGCAACCACAGGTAGAGCGCAACATAGGCGTGGCAGGGCACTCGGCCCATGTCGTGGTATTCATCCTCACGGCCGGGGCCGGGGCTGCGTTCGGGTTGCAGCGCGACGATCGCATTTCCCCGGCGGGTGGCGGCGAAGGCAAAGGCGCCCCCGGTCACGGCCGCGTCCTCCTCGGGGCGGCCGTGGGTGGCCAGCAGGCTCTCGCGCAGCACCGGGGGCAGTGTCGCCAGCGCCGCGCGATAGTCGGCGAGCGGCCAGAGGATGCGCTCGGTCAGCGCCTCGTCCAGCGCCGGGCCGGGGACGACGGCATGGCCCGCGGCGGCGAGATCCGCCAACATCGCCTCGGCCGAGGCGAGCGCGTCGAGGCCCACCGCATGGGCCATCCGGTGCGCCTTGCCGGGATAGGTCGACAGTACCAGCGCCACCCTTCGCTGACCCGCGGACAGGCAGGCGAGGCGGTGCCAGGCGGCCACCCGCGCGACTAGGGCGGCGATGCGCTCGGCATCGGGTGCGTGCGCAGTGCGGGCGAACTGCAGCGCGGGATCGGGTGCCGCGATGCCCTTGAACGAGATCACGCCCGCGCCGATGCGCCCGTCCACCTCGGGCAGCGCGACGTGCATGGCAAGGTCCGCGGGCGAGAGGCCGCGATCCGATGCGGCCCATTGGGCGCGCGTTGCGGTCGCGTGGATCGCCTGGAACACTGGCACGCCCGCGGCATCGAGGGGCGAGTCGTCAGCGGCGCGGGCCGAGAACGCGGTCGTGTTCACCACCGCCGCCGGAGCAAGCCGGACCAGCATCTCGCGCAGCCACGCGGCGGCGTCCGGCGCCTTGAGGCTCGGCACGAACAGCCCGACGGCGCGGAACCCCGCCGCCTCGAGCCCGCGGATCAGCCCGGCCACGCCCGCCGTATCGGCGGCAGCGGCCCACGCCCGGTAGAACGGGACAGCCACAAGGGGGGCGTCGCCCGCAGGAACGTCCGGCAGGACCCCACCTGCGGGATGCCACAGCCCGAAGGGTGGCAGGCTCTCGCCCTGAGGTCCGGCCCCCGCGGCCAGCCCGGCGGTCCGCGCCAGCTCGGACAGTGCAGCCTGAGCGGCGATCTCGCCCCCCGCCTCGCACAGCGCCGACAGGCGGCGCAGGGTCGGGATCGGCAGCGTCGAGGCGGCGTCCAGCGCCGGATCGGGCCGGCCATCCGCAGGCAGAAACGCCAGCGCGATCCCCTTGTCGCGCGCCAGCCGGGCGACCTGCTCGACCCCGTAGGTCCACCACGACGCGCCGCCGATCAGGCGGATCAGCACCCCGCGCGCATGGGACAGCGTGCGGTCGAGGTAGGTGTCGACCGACAGCGGATGCGTCAGCGCGGCCAGATTGGCGAGCCGCAGCGCCGGCAGCCCCCCGCCGGCACGCCGCCAGCCAGCCGCGAAAGCGCCGAGGTCGCTGTCCGAGAAGGACAGCACCACCAGATCCGCGGGCGCCTGCCCGAGATCGCGGGGCGCGTCCGCCTCGTCCAGCCCGTGGCTTTCGCGGAACAGGACGTGCATCAGATCAGCGCGGCCTTCACCGCATCGGCGTCGAGGTCGCCCTTCTCTGCGATCACCACCAGCCGCCCCTGCCGGGGCTGCGCGCCCCAGGGCCGGTCGAACTGGTGGCGCACCCGTGCGCCCACGGCCTGCACCAGCAGCCGCATCGGCTTGCCCGAGACGGCCACATGGCCCTTGACCCTCAGTATCCGCTGTGCGGCCGCCAGGTCCGCCACCTTCGCGGCGAGTGCCTGCGGGTCGTCAACCTCGGGCAGATCGATGACCACGGTGTCGAAATCGTCGTGGTCGTGATCCGCCTCGCCGTCGTGATGCGACGGGCGGGCGTCGATCCCGTCCTCGACCGCGGCGCCGATCCCCAGCACGACGCGCGCGTCGATCACCCCGTCGGACAGCGGCAGCATCGGCAAGGCACGCGGGGCCTCGGCGGCGATGATCTTCCGCGCCGCCTCGAGCCCCTCGGGCCCGGCCAGATCGGCCTTGGACAGCAGCACGAGGTCGGCGCAGGCGATCTGGTCCTCGAACACTTCCGACAGCGGCGTCTCGTGGTCGGCCTCGGTGCCGGGATGGGCGGGGTCGGGGGCAAAGATGCCCGCCGCCACCGCCTCGGCATCGGCGACCGCCACCACCCCGTCGATGGAGATCCGCGACCGCAGCTCGGGCCAGTCGAACGCCTTGAGCAGGGGCTTGGGCAGCGCCAGCCCGGAAGTCTCGATCACGATGTTGTCCGGCCGCGGATCCAGCGCCATCAGCCGCTCGATCGCCGGGATGAACTCGTCGGCCACCGTGCAGCAGATGCAGCCGTTGGTCAGTTCGAGGATGTTGGCCTCGGGGCAATCGGCGTTGGCGCAGGCGCGGATCAGGTCGCCGTCCACGCCCACGTCGCCGAACTCGTTGACGAGCACCGCCAGCCGCCGCCCGCCGGGGTTCTGCAGCAGGTGTCGGATGAGCGTGGTCTTTCCGGCCCCGAGGAAGCCGGTGATGATGGTGACGGGGGTTTTTTCAAGGGGCATCAGGGGCCTCGGCTGGTGGGATACGGGCGATGGTGTTCTTGCGGATGACCTCGGGACGCTGGCGCCACGGCACCACGCCATCCGGCGCGGCCGCGTAGGCGTCGATCATGGCGATGAGGTCGGCAAGGTCGCGGTCGGGGTCGAGCGCGCCCTGCACATAGGTCCACTTGCCCGGGCCGCGGAACACGACTGCGCAGCCGCCCGCGCAGGCCGACAGGCATTCCTGCCTCCGGTGGGGAATGCCGCGCGCGGCAAGCGCGGCTGACAGCCGGCTCCCGTCGCGCGGCGCATCGGGGTCGGCGCCGGGTCGGCGGCAGGTGGTACAGACCACCAGCTCGGCCCAGCCTCTCGTCTCATCACCCATCGGCCCCTCCGGCCATACGAGTCAGGGCGGACGGGGAAATGAACGGGGTGCCGGGCCATGGGCCGCGAACAACTCCGGTCTGCGGCTCACCCCGGCCACGGCTTCGGACAGCCCCCTTCGAGGGCCGACGCTGGCAGGTCTCCCGGCTTGCGGATGTCGGGGGCCTGGCAGCACCCCGGCGGGCGCCCTGCCTTCCCGGTTTCCCAGTGGCGGTGGGCGACCTCTCCGGTCACGGTCGCGGGGGCGGCTGCGCTTGACCCGTGTCCCTTGGATGGACGGCAGGCTGTCGCATTCCCTCTTCGCCTGCCGTAAGGCAGGAACCAGCGATGCGGTGACCCAAGCCACCTCGCGCCTGGGAAGTCAAGAAGAGGGCAGATGACGGACATCGACGTGACGCCGCAGGATGCCGCCGCTCATGCCGCGAAAAAGGCACGGATCAAGACCGCACGCGACCGCATGATGCAGCACCGGACGGACGAGAAGGGGCTGGTCATCGTCCTGACCGGGCCGGGCAAGGGCAAGTCGTCCTCGGCCTTCGGCATGATCCTGCGCTGCATCGCCCACGGGATGCCCTGCGCGGTGGTGCAGTTCATCAAGGGGGCCATGGCCACCGGTGAGCGCGAGTTGCTGGTCGGACGCTTCGGCGACCTCTGCCAGTTTCACACGATGGGTGAGGGTTTCACGTGGGAGACGCAGGATCTGGCCCGCGACAGAGCGGCGGCGGCACGAGCGTGGGACACGACGAAGGCCCTGATCCGCGACCCCGCCAACCGCATGGTGCTGCTGGACGAGATCAACATCGCGCTGCGCTACGACTATCTGGACGTGACCGAGGTGACGGTTTTCCTGCGCGACGAGAAGCCGCCGATGACCCATGTCGTGCTGACCGGCCGCAACGCGAAACCCGAACTGCTCGAGATCGCCGATCTGGTCACCGAGATGCAGGCGGTGAAGCACCCGTTCCGGGCGGGGATCCGGGCGCAGGCCGGGGTGGAGTTCTGATCCCGTGACCGCGTCGATGCTGGCGGGCGCGCGTGTGTCGCGCAGGGTTGTGGGATCGCGGCGTGGTGTCGCGCGCCGCAGCGGTCCGGACCAAGTTGGGGGCCATACGGCCCCGGTCGCCCTTGCCGGTCGTGTCATTTCGGCCGCGCCGAAGCGAACCTGCCGGAACGCTCGGTGATGTTCGCGGGCCCGATGCTGGTGGCGATGGCGGTGGATGCCGCCCTCGGCTGGCCCGACCGGCTGTTCACCCGGATCGGCCATCCGGTGACCTGGATCGGGGCGCTCATCGCCGCTCTCGACCGACAATGGAACCGCGAGGAGGACCGCCCGGCCCGCCGCCGCGCCGCCGGGGTGCTCTGCGTGCTGGCGACGGTCGGGGCGGCGGCGCTACCGGCCCTCGCATTGCAGGCGCTGATGCCCGGCGGCTGGGTGGGGATGGTACTGACCGGGCTGCTCGCGTGGCCGCTGCTGGCGTTGCGCTCGCTCGACGAGCATGTGGCGGCCGTCGCCCGGCCGCTGGCGCAGGGCGACCTTCCCGCCGCCCGGATCGCCGTCGCCCGGATCGTGGGGCGCGACCCCGCGCGGCTGGATGAGGCCGGCGTGGCGCGCGCAGCGCTCGAGAGCCTGGCCGAGAACGCCTCGGACGGGGTGGTCGCCCCGCTGTTCTGGGGCCTGTTGCTGGGCCTGCCGGGGATCGCCGCCTACAAGGCGATCAACACGCTCGATTCGATGATTGGCCACCGCACCCCGCGGCACGAGGCCTTCGGCTGGGTCGCGGCGCGGCTGGACGATGCCGTGAACCTGATCCCGGCGCGAGTGACGGCCCTGACCCTCGCCCTCGCATCGCCCCGCCCCCGCGCCGCGCTGGCGACGGTGCGACGGGACGCCCGGCGGCACCGGTCGCCCAACGCCGGCTGGCCCGAAGCCGCGATGGCCGGTGGGCTGGGCATCCGCCTGTCAGGCCCGCGCGTCTACGCAGGCGGCATCCATGACGAACCGTGGGTGAACGCGCAGGCCCCCGATCCCGGCGCCTCCGACATCAACCGTGGGCTCGGGGTCTGGCGGCGGGGTATGCTGGCGCTGGCAGGGGTGCTGGGGGTGATGGCGCTGGCGTGATGCGGATCCGCGGGCACTCGACCGGACACCGGGGAATCCTGCGATCGGTGTGTGCTTGGAGCGGGTGATGGGAATCGAACCCACGTATTCAGCTTGGAAGGCTGCTGCTCTACCATTGAGCTACACCCGCGCCCGCCCGGACTAGCGCAGCCCCGCCTGCGGCGCAACCCGGCCTGCGGCGCAACCCGGGCGGCGTGCGGCGCGTCGCCCAGGCTCTCACCCGCGCAACCGAGGTCGGCGCGCTTGACCGCTCGCATGGCTGCGGGCAGTCAGGGCGCCATGATCGACGTCCGCCCCGTGATCCACGCGATTTCCAAGCTCGCCATCGTCATGGGCGTGATGATGGCCGCGCCCGCGGCGGTGGACTGGTCGGCAGGCGCGGCAAGCTGGCGGATCTTCGCCGCGACCGGCGCGGGCACGGCGCTCGTCGCCTGGATGGTGATGCTCGCCACACGGCACGAGGGCCGCACGCTGACGCTCGAACAGGCGTTCCTGCTGACCTCGGGGCTGTGGCTGGTGCTGCCGGTCATCGGGGCGATGCCGATCCGCGCCGCGGTCGCCGGCGCCGGCTTCACCGACGCCATGTTCGAGGCGATGTCCGGCCTCAGCACCACCGGCGCCACTGCCTTCCCCGAGCTCGGGGCGCTGAGCGACGGGGTGCATCTCTGGCGCGGGCTGCTGCAATGGTCGGGCGGGCTCGGGATCGTCGTCGTGGCGATGGTATTCCTGCCGGTGATGCGGGTCGGGGGGATGCAGTTCTTCCGCTCGGAAGGGTTCGACACGATGGGCAAGGTCATGCCGCGCGCGGGCTCGATCGCGGCCGAGATGACCGAGCTCTACCTCGGCATCACCATCCTCTGCGCGATGATCTACGCCGGGCTGGGGATGAGCGGGTTCGACGCGGTGATGCACGCGCTCACCACCTGCTCGACCGGCGGGTTCAGCAACCTCGACGCAAGCTTCGGCGCCTTCATCGGCGCGCCCGAGGTCGCCGCGACGGTGTTCATGATCCTCGCCTCGCTGCCCTTCGTGCGGATGGTGCAGGCGATGCACGGCGACTTCGCCCCGCTGTGGCGGGACAGCCAGATCTGGACCTTCCTCGCCATCATCGCCGTGGTCTGCACGCTGATCGTGATCTACCAGTCGCTGTGGCTGGACGTGCCGCCGTCGCTGGGCCTGCTGCGCGAGGTGGCCTTCAACGTGGTCACGATCATGACCGGGACCGGCTATGCCTCGGTCGACGTGACCCAGTGGGGGCACCTGCCCTTCGTGCTGCTGATCACCGTGGGGCTGATCGGCGGCTGCACCGGGTCCACCTGCTGCTCGGTCAAGGTGTTCCGCTATCAGGTGCTGTTCCAGGCGCTCAGGGCGCAACTCGCGCAGATGCAGTCGCCCAACCGGGTGCGGCTCTTGAGCCTACAGGGGCGGCGGCTCGACCCCGAGGTGGTCAACTCGGTCATGGCGCTGTTCACGCTGTTCGTGCTGACCTTCGGGGTGCTGATCGTCGGGCTGGCGCTGACCGGCCTGCACCCGCGCACCGCGCTAACCGCGGCCTGGACCGCCATCGCCAACGTCGGCCCGGCCTGGGGCCCCGAGGTCAGCGGCAACGGCAGCGTGGCGAATTTCCCCACGACCGCCAAGTGGCTGATGATCGTGGGGATGTATCTCGGCCGGCTCGAGCTGATCACCGTCTTCGTGGTGCTGATGCCGCGGTTCTGGCGGCAGTAGTCAGTT
The DNA here is from genome assembly GCF_042435015.1 of Paracoccus panacisoli. Classification (NCBI taxonomy): domain Bacteria; kingdom Pseudomonadati; phylum Pseudomonadota; class Alphaproteobacteria; order Rhodobacterales; family Paracoccaceae; genus Paracoccus; species Paracoccus panacisoli. The sequence goes on from NZ_JBHMQU010000009.1 coordinate 95,457, forward strand.
CGCCGGGGCCGGCGGGGTGTCCTCCGCAGGGGCCTCGCCCGCGGCGGCAGCATCCGTCGCCGCGCCCGAGGCCTCTGCCGCGGCCGGCTCGGCCGCTTCGGGGACCGGAGTCGCGCCGAGGCTGTCGAGCATCTCGCCCGCCACCCGCGGCTGGTCGGCGGCGTCCATCTTCGGCCAGATCAGCACCACGCCCTCGACCCGGCCGTTTTCGACCCGCGCCTCGGCCTGGCCGATGTGGGTCTCGTTCTCGCCCTTGAGGCGGGCGTGGCCGGGATCGATCTTGCGCTCGGGCGCGGGCACCCAGCCCAGCGCGGTGACGAGGCCGGTGAAGTCCAGCATCTCCTGCTGCCCGCCCGGCGCGGCATAGAGGATCAGCGCCGCGCCCGAGCCGTCCTTCGGCCCATAGATCGACATCCCCTGCTCGTTGCGGTCGAACTGCAGCCGGTCCATCGGCGCCATGACCGACAGCCCGGTCTGCGGATCGTCCAGCCGCGTCAGCCCCATCTGCGCGTTCCACGCCACGCGCCGGTCGATCAGCGCCTGCATGGCGCTGGCGGCATCGGGGGCGGCGCGCAGGCCGAGCACTTCGGCGGCGATGGCGGCCTGGGTCTGCGGGCCGTCCTTGCCGTCGATGCGGCCCTCATAGTGCCCCGCCCAGCGCAGCGCGCGCTGGATCTCGATCAGCGCCGGCATCTCGGCCGTGCCGGGCCCGGGCAGGTAGATGGGCTGCCCGGCGTCGATCGCGGTGCCCAGTTCGGCCGCCGGCAGCACCGCGCCGGGGCGGCCCACCCGTTCCGCATTGCGGAACGCCGTCAGCCATGCCGCCGCCGCCTCGGGCGCCAGCGGGCCGAGGGTGATCGCATAGCCGCCGTCCGGCTGCTGGTAGAGCCCGGCCTCGGGAAAATCGCTGCGCCAGGTCTGCAAGGCGGTGTCAGCGGCCTCGCGCGTGTCGAAGCGCTGGAGGCGGAGGTAGTCGCCGGGGGCCGGAGCGGTGGGGGTGACCGCCGTTCCCGCGCCGTCGGCCGGGGTGGCCGCCACGCTGTCCGAGGGCGGCGCGTCCGTGGTCGGATCGGTCGCCTCGGGAGCGTTCGCCGCCGCGTCGGGCGCGGCGGCCTCGCTCGCGGCGGCCTCGGTCGCCGCCTCCTCGCTCGCGGGCGGCTGGGCCGGACTGTCGGCGGCGGCCTCCGGGCTCGCCGCGCCCGCCTCAGGCGCACCCGGCGCCACGAAGGTCGAGGCACCCGCCGCCGGGTTCCCCGCCGCCATCCCCTCGGCCGCCCCGGACTCGGCCGGCGCCGTACCCGCGTCGGGCGCGGCCGCGGCCACGACCTCGGCCGGCGCAGGGGCGATGAAACTGTCGCCCGGGATCTCGCCCGCCGCCTTCAGCCGCGCCATCTCGGCCTCGGCGGCGGCACGCTCCATCGGGCCGAGGCCGATGCCGGTCCAGCCGCCAGGCAGTTGAAACGCCACGACATTCGGGAACCGGCCCGCCCAGGCGGCGATCGCCGCCTCGCTCTCGACGCCGCGCTTGGCCTCGATCCTGAGCACCACCGGCTCGGCCAGCGCGGGTGCCGCGACCGACAGCGCCACGACGACGGGCAGGGTGGCGGTCATCAGTCTGGCAAGCGTGCGCATCGGGCGTCCCCATCAGGTGCGGGCAGATTGACCCGCCCCCGGCCGCATCCTATGAGCGGCCTGCATTCGCGCCAGTTATGCGAAAGGACGCCGCCATGACCAGCCCCCAGCCCGCTGCGGCCGCTTCACAACCGCGTCCCCCCTCGCCCGCCGAAGCGAACCGGCCGCGCTGCTTTCAGGACGTGATCCTGCGGCTGCAGAGCTATTGGGCGGCAACCGGCTGCGCGATCCTGCAGCCCTACGACATGGAGGTCGGCGCCGGCACCTTCCACCCGGCGACCACGCTGCGCAGCCTCGGGTCGCGCCCCTGGGCCGCGGCCTACGTCCAGCCCTCGCGCCGCCCCACGGACGGGCGCTACGGCGAGAACCCGAACCGGCTGCAGCACTACTACCAGTACCAGGTCATCATCAAACCCTCGCCGCCGGACCTGCAGGACCTCTACCTCGGCAGCCTGCGCGCCATCGGGCTCGACCCGCTGGTTCATGACGTGCGCTTCGTCGAGGACGACTGGGAAAGCCCGACCCTCGGCGCCTGGGGCCTCGGGTGGGAGGTGTGGTGCGACGGGATGGAGGTGTCGCAGTTCACCTATTTCCAGCAGGTCGGCGGCCACGACTGCCGCCCGGTGTCGGGTGAGCTGACCTACGGGCTCGAGCGGCTGGCGATGTATGTGCTGGGCGTGCAGCACGTCATGGAGATGCCGTTCAACGACCCCGACGCGCCGATCCCGCTGACCTACGGCGACATCTTCCGGCAGACCGAGCGCGAGTATTCGCGCTGGAACTTCGAGCAGGCCGACACGGCGATGCTGTTCCAGCACTTCAAGGACGCCGAGGCCGAGTGCGACCGCATCCTGACCGCCCCCGAGGCCGACGCCGCCGGCCGCCGCATCCCGATGGCCCACCCGGCCTATGACCAGGCGATCAAGGCGAGCCACCTCTTCAACCTGCTCGACGCCCGTGGCGTGATCTCGGTCACCGAGCGGCAGGCCTATATCGGCCGGGTCCGGGCGCTGGCCAAGCGCTGCGCCGACCTGTTCGTGACGACCGAGGCGGCGACCGGCGTGGCCGGTGACGCCCGCGCCGCCGGAGCGGACGGCGCAGCGACGGTGGCGCCGTCGGCAGGTGATGCCGGGCCGGATGCCGCGACGCCCGCGGCTGTGGCGGCCCAAGAGCCGGCCACCGGCGCCCCGTCCACCGGTGCCCCGTCCGCCGACCACACCCCCGCGGCCCCCGGCCCGAGCGACGCCGACCCCGCCCCACGCGGGACGACCCCATGACCTCCGGCAAGATCATGGCCTCGATGCTGGTGCTGGTCGCGCTGCTCGCCGGCGTGGCGGCCTGGTATCTGCAGGTCTACGGCTTCTATGACGAGGTGGACGAGATCACCGGCGCCGCCGACATCGTGGTGACCCGGCCCGACGGCACGACCCATCCCGTGGCGGTCGAGGGCTTCCGCGCCATCGACGCGACGAGCTCGCCCATCCGCTACCGCGCCTGCATGACGCTCGACCCGGCCGAGGTCGCCGACGCCGCCCCCTACCCCGCCGCGACGCCGCTGAACGGGCCGGGGTGGTTCCAGTGCTATTCGGCCAAGGCCCTGACCCTCGACCTCGAGGCCGGCCACGCCCGCGCCATCCTCGGCCAGTCCGAGGTCCGCCCCGACGTGGACCGGGTGCTGATCGTCTATCCCGACGGCCGCGCCTTTGCCTGGCACCAGCTGAACGACAAGACGCCCGCCCGCGGAGTGATGGACTGATGGACCTGCTGATCGAGCTGTTCTCGGAAGAAATCCCGGCCCGGATGCAGCCGCGCGCCCGCGACGACCTGCGCCGCCTCGTGACCGAGGAGCTGGTCGAGGCCGGGCTCACCTATCGTAGCGCCGGGGCCTTCTCGACCCCGCGGCGGCTGGCGCTGGCGGTCGAGGGCCTGGACGCGCAATCCAAGCCCGTGCGCGACGAGCGCAAGGGCCCGCGCACCGACGCCCCCGAGGCCGCGATCCAGGGCTTCCTGCGCGCGACGGGCCTGACGCTCGACCAGCTCGAGCGCCGCGCCGAGAAGAAGGGCGAGGCGTTCTATGCCGTGGTCGAGCACCCCGGCCGCCCGGCCGCCGAGATCGTGGCCGAGGTGCTGTCCCGCACGATCCGCGACTTTCCCTGGCCCAAGTCGATGCGCTGGGGCTCGGGCAACCTGCGCTGGGTGCGGCCGCTGCACTCGATCCTCTGCCTGCTCAGCGACGAGGCCGGCGCGCAGGTCGTGCCGCTTGAGGTGGACGGGATCGCCGCCGGGAACTCCACCCGCGGCCACCGCTTCATGGCGCCTGACGCCTTTGCGGTGACCGGCTTCGACGACTACGCCGCCAAGCTGCGCCGCGCGCGGGTCATGCTCGACCCCGCCGAACGCGAGGCCGCGATCCGGCAGGAGGCCGCGAACCTCGCCTTTGCCCGCGGGTGGGAGATCGTGCCCGACGACGGGCTGATGACCGAGCTTGCCGGGCTGGTCGAATGGCCGGTGCCGCTGATGGGGGTAATCGAGGCGCGCTTCCTCGACCTGCCGCCCGAGGTGCTGCAGACCTCGATGAAGGAGCACCAGAAGTTCCTGTCGGCCCGCAACCCCGCCTCCGGGCGGATCGAGGGCTACGTCACCGTCGCCAACATCGAGACCCCCGACCACGGCGCGACGATCCTCGCCGGCAACCAGCGGGTGCTGGCCGCGCGGCTGTCGGATGCGGCGTTCTTCTGGAGCAACGACCTGCGCGAGGCGAAGGGCGGGATGGCGGGCTGGGCCGAGGGGCTGAAGGCCGTGACGTTCCACGCGAAGCTCGGCAGCCAGGCCGACCGGGTGGCGCGCATCGCCGCGCTGGCCCGCGAGATCGCGCCCGCGGTGGGGGCCGACCCCGATCAGGCGGCGCGGGCTGCCGAGATCGCCAAGCTCGACCTGCGCTCGGCGATGGTGGGCGAGTTCCCCGAGTTGCAGGGCACGATGGGCCGCTATTACGCGCAGGCCGCGGGGCTGGGCGAGGCCGTGGCCGACGCCGCCCGCGACCACTACGCCCCGCTCGGGCCGTCGGACGCAGTGCCCTCGGCGCCGGTGTCGGTGGCGGTGGCGCTGGCTGACAAGCTCGACACGCTGACCGGGTTCTGGGCCATCGACGAGAAGCCCACCGGCTCCAAGGACCCCTTTGCGCTGCGCCGCGCGGCGCTGGGGGTGATCCGGCTGGTGCTGGGGAACGGGGTGCGCGCCCCACTCACGGCGTGGATCGCCGCCGGCGATGCGGCGCAGCAACAGGGCGATGAGGCGCAGAATCAGGCTCATGCCGCCGAGCCTAGCGCCCAATCCTTGACGAACCGTCACCACGACCTGCTGTCCTTCCTCCACGACCGCCTCAAGGTCCACCTGCGGGACCAGGGCATCCGCCATGACGTGATCGACGCGGTCCGCGCCATGCCGGGGAACGACGACCTGACCCTCGTCGTCGCCCGGGCCACGGCGCTCAATGCGATGCTGGCGACCGAGGACGGGACGAACCTCCTGCAGGGGCTCAAGCGCGCCGCCAACATCCTCGCCCAGGCCGAGGCGCAGGACGGGGTGGAATACAGCTTCGGCGCCGACCCGAAGTTCGCCGAGACGGAGGCCGAACGCGCCCTCTTCTCCGCCCTCGACGCCGCCGAGCCGCAGATCGCCGCCGCCGTCCGGGCCGAGGACTACCCCGCCGCCATGGCCGCCATCGCCGCGCTGCGCGCCCCCATCGACGGCTTCTTCGAGGCGGTGCAGGTCAACGCCGACAACGCGGTGCTGCGCCGCAACCGCCTGAACCTGCTGCACCGGATCCGCGAGATCGGCCGCCGGATCGCCGATTTCGGCCGCATCGAGGGCTGATCCCGGCTTCCCCTCAGGCGGTTCTCAAATATCCTCGGGGGGAGTCCCGCAGGGACCGGGGGGCAGACAGCCCCCCGTCCCCGGGCACGACAGGAGCCGCCATGACCGACTTTGCCGCCACCCGCGCCGCGTTCCACCTGCCCGAGGGGGTCACCTACCTCGACGGCAACTCGCTGGGGCCGATGCCGGTGCGCGCGGCCGAGCGGGTCGCGGCGATGATGCGCGACGAGTGGGCCGAGATGCTCATCACCGGCTGGAACCGCGCCGGCTGGTACGCGCAGCCGCGCCGGGTGGGCGACCGCATCGCCCGGCTGATCGGGGCCGGCGCGGGCGAGGTCGTCATGGGCGACACGCTGTCGATCAAGGTCTTCCAGGCGCTCAGCGCGGCGCTGACGCTGAACCCCGGCCGGCGGGTGATCCTGTCGGACAGCGGCAACTTCCCCTCGGACCTCTACGTGGCCGAGGGGCTGGCGCGCGCCGTGGGGGCCGAGCTGCGGGTCGTGGCGCCCGAGGCGGTGGCGGGGGCGATCGACGCCGATCTGGCGGTGCTGATGCTGACCGAGGTGGACTACCGCACCGGGCGGCGGCACGACATGGCGGCGCTGACCGCGCAGGCGCACGCGGCGGGCGCGCTGACGGTCTGGGACCTCGCGCACTCGGCCGGGGCCATCGACGTGGACCTGCGCGGCGCCGACGCGGATTTCGCCGTGGGGTGCACCTACAAGTACCTCAACGGCGGGCCGGGCGCGCCGGCGTTCATCTGGGTCCACCCGCGCCACGCCGAGGCCGCGCGGCCCTGCCTGCAGGGCTGGATGGGCCACGCCGCGCCCTTCGCCTTCGACCCCGACTACACCCCCGCGCCGGGGATCGAGCGGATGCGGGTCGGCACGCCGCCGGTCATCGCGCTCGCCGCGCTCGAGACGGCGCTCGAGGTCTGGGACGGGGTCGACATGGCCGACCTGCGCGCCCGCTCGGTGGCGCTGACCGAGGCGTTCATCGCGGGGGTCGAGGCCGAATGCCCGGGCGTCACCCTGCACTCTCCGCGCGACCCCGCGGCGCGGGGCAGCCAGGTCGGGTTCCGCCACCCCCAGGCCTATGCGGTGATGCAGGCGCTGATCGCCCACGGCGTGATCGGCGACTTCCGCGCCCCCGACGTGCTGCGCTTCGGATTTGCCCCGCTCTACAACGGGATGGAGGATGTGGCGCGCGCCGTGGCCGCCCTGTCCGACATCCTGCGCACCGGCAGCTGGGACCGGCCCGAGTACCACCGCCGGGCCGCCGTCACCTGACCGGGGCGCCCCCGCGCCGGGCACCCGCCGTTCACGCTCGGTTCACCCTCTTCCCAATTGCCGGGTTCCCTTTGAGCGGCAGGCGCGGCATAGGAATGCGGAGATTGAAAGGCGCATTTCATGCGATTCGGATTTTTGCTGCTGCCGCTGTTGCTCGCGGCCGGGGGGCCGCTTGCGGCCGAGACCCCCTCCGCCCCCTCCCCGCCGGTCGCCGAGGCTGCGCCGCAGGCGCCCGCCGGGGGACCGCTGCTCGCCGTCGAATATGTCCCGGTCGAGACCCGGCCGCTGACCCTCGGGGTGCGGCTCACCGGCACCATCGGCGCGCAGGACAGCATCGACCTGTCCTTCCCGAACGGCGGCCGGATCACCGAGATCCTCGTCGAGGCCGGAAATCGGGTCAGCGCCGGGATGCCGCTGGCGCGGACCGACGCGGTCCAGCAGCAGCAGGCGCTGAACCAGGCCGAGGCCGGGGTCACCGCCGCCGAGGCCGCCGCGCGGCAGGCCGGGCAGGCCGCCGAGCGCGCCGACGAGATGCTGCGCCGGGGGGTGGGCACCCGCGCCGCCCGCGACGCCGCCCAGCAGGCGCTGTCGGCGGCCGAGGGCCAGCTTGAAAGCGCCCGCACCCGTGCCGATCAGGCGCGCCGGGCGCTGGACGACGCGGTGCTCAAGGCGCCCGAGGAGGCCGTGGTCACCGCCCGCACCGCCGAGCCCGGGCAGGTCGTCGGCGCCGCGCAGCCGATCCTGTCGCTCGCCGCGCTGACCGGGCTCGAGGCGGTGTTCCGGCTGCCCGATTCGCCCCGGCTGGACGCGTGGAAAGGGGCGCAGGTGAGTCTCAGCCCCATCGACCACCCCGACCGGCGCCTCAACGGCACGGTCAGCGAGATCGCGCCGCTGGTCGATCCGGCCACCGGATCGGTCGCGGTGCGGGTTGCGATCGACGGCCCGCTTGACCCCGCGCTGCTCGGCGCGGCGGTGGTGGGCACCGCCGAGGTGCCGGCCGGCGAGGGGATCGAGCTGCCCTGGACGGTGCTGACCGTCAGCGGCACCTTGCCCGCCGTGTGGCGGATCGGCGCCGACGACCGCGTGGCCATCGCCCCGGTCGAGGTCGAGCGCTACGAGACCGGCGTGGTCGTGGTCCGCGCCGGCGTGACCTCGGGCGAGGTCGTCGTCGGCGAGGGCTCGCAGCTCATGTATCCGGGCCGCCAGGTCCGCCGCGGGACACCCCGGCCATGAGGGCGGCGTGGGTTCTCTGCGCGGCGCTGCTTGCAGCCGCCGCGGGGCCGGCGGGCGCGCTCGAGCTGCCGTTTTTCGGCCGCGGCGAGGCCGAGGCGCCGCCGCCCGCCCCGCCGCGCCCGGTGGTGACCGAGTTCGCGGCCGATACCGCCGCCTTCAACCGCTCGATTCCCGGGGTGGTGGCGGCGGTGACCGAGGTGCGCATGGCGTTTCAGACCCTCGGGCGGATGACCGCCCGGCCCGTCGACGTGGGCGACCGGGTGGCGCAGGGCGACCTGCTGGCGCGGCTGGCGCCCGAGGACCTCGAGGGCGGCGTCCGCGCGGCCGAGGCCGCCGTCGCCGCCGCCGAGGTGAACCTGACGACCGCCGAGAACACCGCCGAGCGCGCCCGCGCGCTGGCCAGCCGCAACGTCGCCTCGACCGCGCAGCTCGAGCAGGCCGAACAGGGGCTCGCCGCCGCGCAATCCGCGGTGGCCCAGACCCGCGCCCAGCTCGAGAGCGCCCGCAATGCCGAGGGGTTCGCGGTGATGACCGCGCCCATCGCTGGGGTGATCTCGGACGTGCAGGCGGCGCCGGGGGCGGTGGTCGCGGCAGGGGACCCGATCATGACACTTTCATCCGAAGACCGGCTCGAGGCGCGGATCGACCTGACCGAGACGCAGCTGCGCGGCCTCGCGCCCGGCGACCCCTTCACCATCTGGCGCGACCCGGCGACCGAGGCGGGCCGCGCCGAGGCCGAGGGCGAGGGCGCCGAAGTGCCCGACCCGGCGCAGGCCGCGTCGGCCGCGGCCGCCCAGACCAGCCCGCCGGTCGAGGGCATCGTCAGCCGCATCGCCCCCGTCGCCGACGCCCAGACCCGGCTGCGGCGGGTCCACCTCGCCCTGCCGATGGCCGTGGGCGAGACCTCGGGGCTCAGGATCGGCAGCCTGATCCGCGCCCGGCGCGCCGGCGCCGACGCGCTGCGCCTGACCGTCCCCGCCGCCGCCGTGGTCGTGGGGCCGGAGGGCGGCGCGGGCGTCTGGACCGTGACGCGTCAGGGCGACGGCGGGACCGTGGCGCTGACGCCGGTGACGCTCGGCGCGACCGAGGGCGGCCGGACCGAGGTCACCGGCGGCCTTACCCCCGGGGCCGAGGTGGTGGTGCGCGGGGTCCACTCGCTCACCCAAGGACAGGCCGTCGGGCCGAGGGTGGCGCCATGATCCGCCGCCGCAGTTTCAACCTGTCGGACTGGGCGCTGCACCACCGCTCGCTGGTGTGGTTCCTGCTCATCGTGTCGATGGTCGCGGGGATCATCTCGTATCGCAGCCTCGGCCGCGAAGAGGACCCCAACTTCACCATCAAGGTCATGGTGATCTCTGCCGCCATGCCCGGCGCCACCATCGGCGAAACGCTGGACCAGGTCACCGACCGGATCGAGACCAAGCTCGAGGAGCTGGACGAGCTCAAGTTCACCCGCTCGGTCACCATGCCCGGGCAGGCGGTCGTCTATGTCGAGCTGCTCGACACCGTGCGCGGCGGCGACGTTGCGCGGACGTGGCAGCGGGTGCGCAACATGATGGGCGACCTGCGACCCGAGTTCCCGGCCGAGTTCGCGGGCTTCCAGTTCAACGACAACTTCGGCGACGTGTTCGGCAACATCTACGCCTTCACCGCCGACGGCTTCACCCAGCGCGAGCTGCGCGACCGGGTCGAGGCGATCCGCAAGCAGGTCCAGGGCCTGCCCGCCGCCGGCAAGACCAGCCTTCTGGGCGTGCGCGAGGAACAGATCTACCTCGAGTTCTCCTCGACCCGCCTCGCCGCGCTGGGGCTGCGGCAGGAGCAGGTGGTCCAGACGCTCGCCGCGCAGAACGCCATCGCCCAGTCGGGGATCGTGCAGGCGGGGCCCGAGCGGGTGCTGGTCCGCGTCGGCGGCCAGTTCGACACAGCCGAGTCCATCGCCGCCGTGAACCTGCGGATCGGCGACCGGTTCTTCAACGTGGGCGACGTGGCAACCGTCACCCGCGGCACCGCCGACCCGCCGGCCGCGCTCTTCCGCTACAACGGGCAGGAGGCCATCGGCCTCGAGGTCGCCATGCGGCAGGGCGAGAACATCCAGACCTACGGCGCCCAGCTGGACGCGATGATGCAGACCATCGCCGCCGACCTGCCCATCGGCATCGAGATGCACAAGTTCGCCGACCAGCCCCATGTGGTGACCGAGGCGGTCGGCCATTTCGTCAAGGCGCTCGCCGAGGCGGTGGGGATCGTGCTGCTGGTCAGCTTCGTGAGCCTCGGGTTCCGGGCCGGGTTCGTCGTGACGCTGACCATCCCGCTGGTGCTGGCGATCACCTTCGTGATCCTCGACATCTGGGGGATCACGCTGCAGCGCATCTCGCTCGGCGCGCTGATCATCGCGCTGGGGCTGCTGGTCGATGACGCGATGATCGCCATCGAGACGATGATCTCGCGCCTCGAGCTGGGCGAAAGCCGCAGCGAGGCGGCGAGCTATGCCTGGACCTCGATCGCCTTCCCGATGCTGTCGGGCACGCTGGTCACGGTCGCGGGCTTCATCCCCATCGGCCTGAACAGCTCGGCGGCGGGCGAGTTCACCTTTTCGCTCTTCGTCGTCATCGCCGTGTCGCTGCCGGTGTCGTGGATCGTCGCGGTGCTCTTCGCGCCGCTTCTGGGGGTGACGCTGCTGCCGGCGAAGATGGCCCATCACGCCGGCCGCGCCGGGCCGCTGCGGCGGGCGTTCCACGTCATGCTGCGCGCCGCGATGCGGTTCCGCTGGGCGACCGTGATCGCCACGGCGCTGATCTTCGTGGGCTCTGTCTGGGGGATGCGCTTCGTCGAGCAGCAGTTCTTCCCGACCTCGGACCGCACCGAGATCATCATCGACGTGACCGAGCGCCACAACGCCTCCATCGCCCGCACCGACGCCTCGATCGCCCGGATCGACGCCTTCCTGAAAGAGCAGCCCGAGGCGAAGTTCTGGACCAGCTACGTCGGCCGCGGGGCGCCACGCTTCGTGCTGGCGATGGATGTGCCCACCCCGGGGCCGTTCATGGGGCAAGTGGTGATCCAGACCGCGAACCTCGTGGACCGCGACGCGCTCAAGGCGCGGCTGAACGCCTGGGCCGCGACCGAGATGGTCGGCACCGACGTCTATGTGAAGAACCTCGAGATCGGTCCGCCGGTCGGCAAGCCGGTGCAGTACCGGGTCAGCTCGAACGACCTGAACGAGGCGCGCGACGCGGCCCGCGGCCTTGCCGCGGTGATGGCGGCCGAGCCGCGGCTGCGCGACATCTCGCTCGACTGGAACGAGCCGGCCCGCGTGGTCCGGGTCGAGGTCGATCAGGACCGCGCCCGGCAGCTCGGCCTCTCGTCGACCGACATCGCGGGAGCGCTGGCGGCGCTTTATTCCGGCAAGGGGGTGACGCAGCTGCGCGACGGGATCTTCCTGATCGACGTGGTGGCGCGGGGGGCCGAAACCGACCGGCAGTCGCTCGATTCGATCCAGAACCTCGAGCTGGCGACGACCACAGGCACGCCCATCCCGCTCGCGGCGCTGGCGCGGCTGAGCTATGAGACCGAGCAGCCGCTGATCATGCAGCGCGACGGCCGCCCGACGGTGACCGTCAAGGCGGCGGTGGCGACCAAGGACCAGCCCGCGACGCTGGTCACGGCCCTCACGCCGGCGGTCGAGGCCTATGCCGCAACCCTGCCTGCCTCGGTCCAGATCGTGATCGGCGGGACGGTGGAAAGCTCGGGCCAGAGCCAGGCGCCGATCGCGGCAGTGGTGCCGGTGATGCTGCTGATCATGGCGACGCTCGTGATGATCCAGATGCAGAGCTTCCGCCTGTCGCTGATCGTCTTTGCCGCCGCCCCGCTGGGGCTGATCGGCGTGGTCGCGGCGCTGGTGCCGTTCCGGGTGCCGATGGGGTTCGTGGCGATCCTCGGCATCCTCGCGCTGATCGGCATCCTGATCCGCAACTCGATCATCCTCGTGCACGAGATCCAGGCGCTGCTGGCGCGCGGGCGGTCCAAGTGGGACGCGGTGTTCGAGGCGTCGGACAGCCGCGCCCGCCCGATCCTGCTGACTGCGGCGGCGGCGAGCCTCGCGCTGATCCCGATCTCACGGCAGGTGTTCTGGGGGCCGATGGCGTTTGCGATGATGGGCGGGATCATCGCCGGGACGCTGATCACGCTGCTGTTCGTGCCGGCGCTTTACTGCGTCGTGTTCGGGGTCAAGCGGCCGCAGCCGGGCACAGGCGGGCCGGGGGCGCTGCCCCCGGACCCCCGGGATATTTAGGTCCAGCCCGAGGGGGGCGGGGCGAGCATCCCCGGCAGGGCTGCGACGAGGCCGGGCCAGCCGCGCGTGCGCCAGCCCAGGGCGGTGAGCCGCGCGCAGCCCATCTGCGAGACGGGCGTCTCTGCCCGCGGCGGGGGGGCGTGGGGGCAGCCGGTGAGGCGCTGCACCTCGGAGAGCAGGTCGTGGCGGTCGACGAGCAGGTCCGAGACGTGGAACGCGCCCCTGTCCTGCGCCTCGAGCACCAGCGTCAGCGCGGCGGCGAGGTCGTCGGCGTGCACCTCGGTGCCCCGGCGCGGGGCGACGGGGCGGCCGGCGCGGTAGTCGGCGAACAGGCCTTGCCATTTATGCCCCGCGCCGGGGCCATAGACGCCGGTGGCGCGCAGGCTGGCGGTGGCGAAGCCGGGGCCGTCGAGGGCGGCGAGGCCCGCCTCGGCCTCGGCCTTGACGCGGCCGTAGAGGCTCGCGGGGAGGGGCGGGGTGCCGTCGGGCAGCGGGGTGCCCTCGGGTCGGCCGTCATGGACGGCGCGGGATGACAGGAACACCACCTGCCCCACCCCCGCCGCCCTCGCCTCGGCAAAGAGCCGCAGCGAGGCGTCGCGGTTCAGCGCCACGAAGCGGTCGGGGTCGTCGCCCTCGCCGCCCCGGTATTTCCCCGGGACATGGGCAAAGCCGGCGTGGACCAGCGCCGCGCAGCCCTCGAGCGGGGCCGGCTGGCCGAGCCGCCAGCCGGGCAGCGGGTCCACCTCATGCCCCGCCGCCGCCAGCCCGCGGGCGAGGAAGCGCCCGACGAGGCCACTGGCGCCGGTCAGCGCGACCCTCATGCGGGATCGGGCACGGCGGGCTTGGGCAGGCTGCGGCTGTCGGGCACCGGCCCGTCGCCGGCATAGGCGCGCCAGAGGTCGATCAGCGGCGCCAGCCGGTCGGCCTTGGCGTGGTCCTGCCACGGCTTTTCATACTGGAAATGCAGCACCCGGATGTCCGCCCACGACCACAGCGCCGGCAGGTTGAACCACACGTATTGCAGCATGTTGTCGAACACCGGCAGCCCGTGCCAGGCGGGGAAGGCAGCCTGCAGGAAGGTCTGGTCGGTGCGCCGCCAGAACGCGCCGGGCACGTCGAGCTGTGCCATCAGCCGGGCGAAGGTGGCGGGATCGGGCCGGGCGGTGAAGACGCCCGAGTTCATCCGGTGAAAATCGCCCAACCCCTCGTAGACGTTGGGCGCGGCGCAGAACTCGGGGTAGTCGAACAGCCGGTCGATCGGTTGCAGCACCAGCGTGTCGGCGTCGAGAAACACCACTCGCTCGTAGTCCAGCTGCCACAGCCGCAGCTTGGCGAAGTTGTCGAGCGGGGTGTGGAAGGCGGGCTTCTCGCCCTTGGTAAAGGGTGCGAGGCCGTGAATGCGGTCGCGCGCATGGGCGGCGTTGAACGCGTCCGAGGTCGGCAGCAGCTCGACCCGGACCAGCCGCGGATCGAAGGCCCTTAGGGGCGCCAGCGCCGCCTCGGACACGCCGCCGGTGTGCATCACGCAGAGATCGGCGCCCGTTCCGGTCAGGCGCAGCGAGCGCAGCAGCGCCCGCGCGCCCCGCGCAAAATCATCGTTGGTAACGAGCGTCACATAGGCGTTGCGCGCGCCCCGGTCGCGCGCCGCGTCGAGCCCCTCGGGCAGCACTCAGACCGCCTTGAGCCGCTTGCCCTCGGGGTCGTGGTCGACCCGCTGGGCGATGTCGCGCGTCCAGGCGCTGACCGCGGGCACCCGGGTCCGGTCGATGCGGTGGGCATATTTGCGCGCCACGTCCACCACCTCGGCCAGCAGCCCCTCCTGCAGGGTGATCGGGTTGAGGCCGAGCGACAGGAACTGGTCGTTCTTGACCAGAAGGTCGTTCTCGTCCGCCTCCTTGCGGGGGTTGGGCAGGAACTTCACCTCGGCGCCGGTCAGCCGCGCCACCAGCTGCGCGAGGTCGCGGACCCGGTGCGTCTCGGTCATCTGGTTGAAGATGCGGACGCGCTCGCCTGCCTTGGGGGCGTCCGACAGCGCCAGCTCGATGCAGCGCACGCAGTCCTGCAGGTGAATGAAGGCGCGGGTCTGCCCGCCGGTGCCGTGCACCGTCAACGGGTAGCCGATCGCCGCCTGGATCAGGAAGCGGTTGAGCACCGTGCCGTAGTCGCCGTCATAGTCGAAGCGGTTGATCAGCTGCTCATGCCGGCGCGTCTGGTCGGTATGGGTGCCCCAGACGATCCCCTGATGCAGGTCGGTGATCCTGAGCCCGTCGTTCTGGGCGTAGAACTGGAACAGGATCTGATCGAGCGACTTGGTCATGTGATAGACCGAGCCGGGGCGCGTCGGATACAGGATCTGCTGGGGTTTCTTGCCGGTCGGCGTATCGATCTCGATGTCGAGATAGCCCTCGGGGATCGGCGCCCCGACCGAGGAATAGCCATAGACCCCCATCGTCCCGAGATGCACGAGATGCGCGTCGATGCCGGTTTCCACCAGCGCCGCCAGCACGTTGTGGGTCGCGTTGACGTTGTTGTCGACGGTGTAGACCTTGTGGCGGTCGGTCTTCATCGAATAGGGCGCGGCGCGCTGTTCGGCGAAATGGATCAGCGCGTCAGGCTTGTGGTCCGCGAGCCACGCCTTGAGCCGCTCGTATTCGGTGGCGAGGTTCAGCAGGTGGAAGTGGATGGTGTTGCCGCTCTCCTGCTTCCAGATCCGGCAGCGCTCCTGGATCGAATCCATCGGGGTCAGCGACTGCACGCCCAGTTCGGTGTCGATCCAGCGGCGGCTGAGGTTGTCGACGATGTGGACCTCGTGCCCGAGGTTGGAGAGGTGCAGCGAGGTGGGCCAGCCCACGAACCCATCGCCACCGAGAACCGCGATCCGCATTGAGGTCATCCTTCTTCATCGGGTGCGCAGGGCGGCCCCAGGCCGGGTGCGCGCTGCCGCCCCACTTATGGCGACAGCGTGACGGTTTCACGACAACGCGGCAAGGGCGCGCCGGTTGCCAGCGTGGGGGGCTATGCCCCCCTCAGGTCGTCACGTCCGGCGCGTCGCGGCCGGTGTGTTCGCGGATCAGCGCCAGCGCGTCGGCGGCGGCGATCACGGGGGAGAGCGCCTCGGCGGGGTCGAGGTCGTGGCGGCCGCCCGGGCCCTCGTGCCGCTCGAGGTAGACGCGCAGCGTGGCGCCCTCGGTCCCGGTGCCGGACAGGCGGAACACCGCGCGGCTGCCGTCCGCGAACAGCACCCGGATGCCCTGCCGGGCCGAGGTCGAGCCGTCCACCGGGTCGGAATAGGCGAAATCGTCTGCCTCGGTCACCGTCAGGCCGGCGAAGGACTGCCCCGGCAGCGAGGCCACCATGCCGCGCAGCCGCTCGATCAGCGCGCTCGCGCGGGCGGCGTCCACGCCCTCGTAGTCGTGGCGGCTGTAGTAGTCGCGACCGTAGCGCGCCCAGTGATCAGCCATCACCGCGGCCACCGGCTGCTGCCGCGCGGCGAGGATGTTCAGCCACAACAGCACGGCCCAAAGACCGTCCTTCTCGCGCACGTGGTCCGAGCCGGTGCCCGCGCTCTCCTCGCCGCAGATCGTCACCCGGCCGGCGTCGAGCAGGTTGCCGAAGAACTTCCACCCGGTCGGCGTCTCGTAGAGCGCGATCCCCAGCGCCTCGGCCACCCGGTCGGCGGCGCGGCTGGTCGGCATCGACCGGGCGATGCCCTTGAGCCCGCCGGCGCAGGCCGGGGCGGCGGTCGCGTTGGCGGCCAGCACGGCGAGGCTGTCCGAGGGCGTGACATAGACCCCGCGGCCGAGGATCATGTTGCGGTCCCCGTCCCCGTCCGAGGCGGCGGCGAAGTCGGGGGCGTCCGCGGCGAGCATCAGCTCGACCAGGTCCCGCGCCCAGACCGGGTTCGGGTCCGGGTGGCCGCCGCCGAAATCGGGCCGCGGGACGGCGTTGACGACGGTGCCCGGGGCCGCGCCCAGCCGGCGCTCGAGGATCTCGGTCGCATAGGGGCCGGTGACGGCGTGCATGGCGTCGAAGCGCATGGTGAAGCCGCCCGCGAAGAGCGCGCGGATGGCGGGAAAGTCGAACAGCCGCTCCATCAGCGCGGCGTAGTCGGCGACGGGGTCGACGATCTCGACCACCATCTCGCCCAGCCGCGCCTCGCCCACCGCGCCCAGATCGAGGTCGGGGGTGTCGAGCGTGTGGTAGGCGTCGATGGTCGCGGTGCGGGCGAAGATCGCGTCGGTGACCGACTCGGGCGCGGGGCCGCCGTTCGGACCGTTGAACTTCATCCCGAAGTCCTCGTCCGGGCCGCCGGGGTTGTGGCTCGCCGACAGAATGATCCCGCCGTCCGCGCCGTTGAGGCGGATCAGATGCGAGGCCGCGGGGGTCGAGAGCAGCCCGCCCTGCCCGACGATCATCCGCGCGACGCCGTTGGCCGCCGCCATCCGCAGGATGGTCTGCACCGCCGCGGCGTTGCCGAAGCGGCCGTCGCCGCCGAGGACCAGCGTCAGCCCCGCCACCCCGCCGAGCGAGTCGAACAGCGACTGGGTGAAGTTCTCGAGATAGCCGGGCTGCATGAACTCGCGGGTCTTCTTGCGCAGGCCCGAGGTGCCGGGCTTCTGCCCCGCAATGGGACGGGTGGGCACGGTCCGGGCAGAGGGGGCGGTCATGGCGGGCAGCTCCTGTCGGTCATGTCGGGGTCGCCATAGCGCAGTCGGGCGGGGCGCGACAGGGGCGGCCGCGCGGGCCTGCGGCGGGGTCAAGGTCGAAGGCGACCGCGGGTGCGACAGTTTGCCCAGCCACCCGGCACGGGCCGGCGCCGCCGGGCCCCGGAACCCAGCGGAACGCCCGCCCGGTCCCGGTGCGGGCTTGTGCTTTCCGCAGCACCGGCACAGGTTTGCCGCTCAAGCCAGCAGGATCCGCCATGACGATGCCCAGCCCCCCCGCGCGCAGCCGCCGCCGCCGGTCCGCCCGCTCGAGCCTTGCCGAGGCGCTGCGCCTGCACCGGCGCGCGGGACGGGGGCGCAGCGATCTGCCGCGCGACTGGCAGGACGCGCCGAACCCGATCCGCTTCGACGTCTGGACCGGGCGCTCGCTCTACGACGCGGGGCGCGAGCTGGCGGCGACGCCGCGCCCCGACCTGCCCGACGCCCCCGCGCGTCCGGTGCGGCGGCTGCGCGAGAACCAGGACGCGATCCGGCGCAACTACCTCGACGGGGTGGCGGCCGAGGATGACGGGCAGGCGATCACCCCGGCGGCCGAGTGGCTGATCGACAACCACCACATGGTCGAGGAAAACCTGCGCCAGCTGCGCCAGGCCTTCGGTCCGAACTTCCTGGACCGGCTGCCGCGGGTGGCGCTGTCGGGCGGCGGGACGGCGCCGCGGGCGCTGCTGCTGGCGTGGTATTTCGTCGCGCTGACCAACTCGGAAATCACCGCCGACGACCTGACCAGCTTCCTGCGCGGCTACCAGTCGGTGCAGACCCTGACCATCGCCGAGCTGTGGGCGGTGCCGACTTTCCTGCGCTATGTGCTGGTCGAAAACCTGCGCCGCCTGTCCGACCGGGTGTCGCTGGCGCGCGAGCGGCGCAGCGCGGCGAACCGGATCGCCGATGCGCTGGCCGATGCCGAGGGCTCGGCCGCCTGCGCCGCGGTGATCGACCGCAACGCCGCGCTCGTCGTGGACGACACGGTGGCCGCGCAGCTCCTCTACCGGCTGCGGGACGGGGGGCCGGACAGCCAGGCGGCGCTGATGGCGCTCGAGCGGCGGCTCGGCGGGCCGCAAGCGGGCGAGCGGGCGGTGCAGACCGAATACGCGCGCCAGTCCTCGGGCAACGTGACGGTCGGCAACATCATCCGCAGCCTGCGGCGCACCGGCGAGATCGACTGGCTCGACTGGTTCGAGGGGGTGAGCCACGTCGACGCGCTGCTGACCCAGGCGACCGAGTTCGACCGCGTGGACCAGGGCACCCGCGCCAGCTACCGCGCCGCGATCGAGCGCATCGCGCGCCGCTGCGACCTGACCGAGACGCAGGTGGCGCAGCGCGCCATCGACCAGGGCCGCGCCGATGCCACGCAGGACCGCGCCGACGGGGGGGCCGCGCTGGCGCCGCTGTCGCCCGCCCTGGACCCCGCCCGCGCCCCCGCGCCGGGCCGCACCGAGGTCGGGCACCTGCTGGTGGGCGAGGCGCAGGCGGCCTTCCGCAAGAGCTGCGGCTATCGCCCCGGCTGGCGCGAGCGCATCGCCCTGCCCCGGCGGATGGTCGGCTGGTGGACGCTGGTCCTGACCCTCGCGGCGCTGACCGCGGTGCTGGTCGCGGCACTCTCGGGCGCGCTGCCGGCCGGGCTGCCGCGCTGGCAACTGGCGCTGCTGCTGACGCTCGCGGTGCTGCCGGCCTCGGACACGGCGATGCAGGCGATCGGCTGGCTCGCCGCCAAGGTGCTGACCCCGCAGCGCCTGCCGAGCTACGATTTCCGCGCCGGCGTTCCGCCCGAGGCGCGCACTCTGGTCGTGATCCCCGGCATGATCACCTCGATCGACGCCATCGACGAGCTGGCCGAGATGCTCGAGTCGCACTACCTCGCCAACCCGCTGGGCGACGTGACCTTCGCGCTGCTCACCGACTGGAAGGATGCCCCGACCGAGACCCTGCCCGAGGACCAGCGCCTGCTGGACCACGCGCAGGCGCGCATCGACGCGCTGGCCGAGCAGTATGACCACGGCGGCGTGCGGCGCTTCTTCCTGCTGCATCGGCGGCGGCTGTGGAACCCCTCCGAAGGCGCCTGGATGGGGTGGGAGCGCAAGCGCGGCAAGCTGACCGAGCTGAACAAGCTCTTGCGCGGCCACGCCGGCACCAGCTTCGTGCCGACCGGCCCGACCCCGCCCGAGGGCATCCGCTACGTGGTGACGCTGGACAGCGACACCCGCCTGCCGCGCGACACCGTCTCGGGTTTGGCGGGCAAGATGGCGCACCCGGTCAACCGGCCGGTGGCGCGCGCCGACGGGGTGGTGATCCGCGGCCACGCGATCATGCAGCCGCGGGTCACGCCCTCGCTGACCACGGGCGCCGAGGCGTCGGTGTTCCAGCGCATCTTCTCGGCCAACCGGGGCCTCGATCCCTACGTCTTCACCGTCTCGGACCTCTATCAGGACCTGCTGGGCGAGGGCAGCTTCACCGGCAAGGGCATCTACGACGTGGACGCCTTCGAGGCCGCCATCGACGACCGCCTGGCCGAGAACGCGATCCTGTCGCACGACCTGCTCGAGGGCAGCCTCGCCCGCGCGGCGCTGGTGACGGACGTCGAGGTGGTCGAGGATTTCCCGATCCGCTACGCGACCGAGGCGAGCCGCCAGCACCGCTGGACCCGCGGCGACTGGCAGCTGCTGCCGATGATCGTGGCGCCGGGCAATGGCCTGTCGGGGCTGGCGCGGTTCAAGATGATCGACAACCTGCGCCGCGCGCTGGTGACGCCCGCCTGGGTCGGGGCCTCCATCGCGGGATGGCTACTTCTGCCCGGCGAATGGGCGCTCGGCTGGCAGGCGGCGCTGATCGGGCTGGCGGCGCTCGTCCATATCCTGCAGGTCGATCTGCGGATCTTCAGCCCGCAGTACGGCGTCTCGTGGGACTATCACCTGCGCCACGTCCTGCGCGACGCGGCCGCCTATGTCACCCAGCTCGGGCTGCGGCTGGCGACGGCGGCGCACCGGGCCTGGGCCTCGCTCGACGCCATCACCCGGACGCTGTGGCGGATGACCGTCAGCCGCCAGCACCTGCTGGAGTGGACGACCGCCCGCGACGCGGGCCGTGCCGGCGGCGGGCCGCGGGCCGAATACCGGCGGATGATCGCCTCGCCCTTGATCGGCACGGCGGCGATCCTGGCCACCGCGGTGCTGAACCCGACCGCCCTGCCCGTGGCGCTCTTCGTCGGCGGGGTCTGGATCGCCGCGCCCTGGATCATGGAGCGTGCCTCGCGCCCGCTCGGGACCGAGGACCGGCTGGCCCTCGCCCCCGGCGACGAGGCCGAGCTGCGCCGCATCGCCCGCCGCACCTGGCGCTACTTTGAGACCTTCGTCAGCGCCGAGACGAACCACCTGCCGCCCGACAACTGGCAGGCGACGCCCAGCCCGAAACTGGCCGAGCGCACCTCGCCCACCAACATGGGCCTGTATCTCATGTCGGTCATGTCGGCGCATGACTTCGGCTGGATCGGGCTCGACAACGCGCTGGCCCGGATCGACGCGACGCTGGCCACGATGGAGCGGATGCCCCGCTTCCGCGGGCATTTCTTCAACTGGTACGACACCCGCAGCCTCGCCGTGCTGCCCGCGCCCTATGTCTCGGCGGTGGACAGCGGCAACCTGTCGGGGCTGCTGATCGCGCTGGCCGCGGGCCTGCGCGGCTGGGCCGACAACGCCCCCTCGGTGCGCCGCCGGCGGACCGTCGGGCTCGCCGACACGCTCGCCAACCTGCGGATGGAGCTCGACGCCCTGCCCGACGACCGCAAGAGCCTGCACGACCTGCGCGCCGCGCTCGACGGTGCCATCGCGGGGTTCGAGGGGGTGCTGGCGCAGACCGCCGGCGGGCCGCTGGCCGACCCGCTCGCCGCGGCGCAGCTGACGACCCGCGCGACCGAGATCGCCCGGCTCGCCGCCGATCTCGACGCGGCGATGGCCGACGAGGCCGGGGCCGAGGTGCTGGCCTGGGCGCGGGCACTGGCGCGCGACGCGGGCGACGTGATGGTGCCCGCCTCGGAAGGGCGCGAGTCCATCGACAGCTTCGTGCTGCGCACCCGGCTCTTGGCCGAGCGGGCGCGGCTGCTGGCGTTCCAGATGGACTTCGGGCTCTTCGTGCAGCGCGACAAGATGCTGCTCTCGATCGGCTACCGGCCGCAGGACGACCAGCTTGACGAAAGCTCCTACGACCTGCTCGCCTCGGAGGCGCGGCTGACCAGCTTCCTCGCCATCGCCAAGGGCGACATCCGCAAGGAGCACTGGGCGCGGCTCGGCCGCCCCTTCGCCACGGTCGGGCACCAGGGGGTGCTGCTGTCGTGGTCGGGCTGCATGTTCGAATACCTGATGCCGCCGCTGCTGCTCAAGGAACGGCAGGGCGGCATCCTCAACCACTCGAGCCGCATGGCGGTCGAAGTGCAGATGGAGTGGGGGCGCTCGCACGGGCTGCCCTGGGGGATCTCGGAGAGCGCCTTCAACGCCCGCGACCGGGACATGAACTACCAGTACTATGCCTTCGGCGTGCCGACGCTGGCGCTGAAGCGGTCGGGCGGCGACTACGTGGTGGCGCCCTATGCCTCGCTGATGGCGGCGCAGGTCCAGCCCGAGGCGGCGGTCAAGAACCTGCGCGCCCTGCAGGCGCTGGGGGCCGAGGGGCCCTATGGCTTCTACGACGCGGTGGACTTTGCCCCGACCCGGCTGCGCGACCGGCAGCGCCATGCGGTGGTGCGCAACGTCATGGCCCACCACCACGGGATGTCGATCATGGCCATCGCCAACACGGTGATGGACGGCATCCACCGCGAGCGTTTCCACGCCGACCCCGTCGTGCGCGCCTCCGAGCTGCTGCTGCAGGAGAAATCGCCGCGCGACATCACCCCGGTCACCCGCGCGCCCTCGGCCGAGGGGCTGGGGCGCGGCTCGATGCTGGCCGCGGGCGACACCCAGACCGCCGTGACCGAGCCCGGCCGGGCCGAGCGCGAGGTGGCGCTGATCACCAACGGGCAGTTCTCGACCATCATCAGCTCGACCGGCGCTGGGCGCGCCATGCTGGGCAAGCGGGCGCTGAACCGCTGGTCGCCCGACCCGACGCTGGATGACGGCGGCATCTTCCTCTTCATGCGCGACGTGCAGTCGGGCGAGTGGTGGTCGGCCAGCCACGCCCCCTGCTCGGGGCGCGACGAGCGGTCCTCGGTGGTGTTCTCGGACCACAAGGCCGAGTTCTTCAAGACCGCCAACGCCATCGAAAGCCGGATGGAGGTCATCGCCGCGACCGAGGGCAACGCCGACGGCCGCCGCCTGACGCTGCGCAACCGCTCGGGGTCCGACAAGACCATCGAGGTCACCTCGTACGGCGAGATCGTGCTGGACGACCCCGCCTCGGACCGGGCGCACCCGGCGTTTTCCAAGATGTTCGTCAAGACCGAGATCCGCGACGGCGGGGCGCTGATCGTGGCGACCCGGCGGCCGCGCGACCCGCGCGGCGCGGCGGTGCACCTTGCCCATCTCGTCGCCGGGCCGGACGGGGCGATCACCCCCTCGGCCGAGGCCGAGACCGACCGGCGCGCCTTCATCGGCCGCGGCCGGACGCTGGCCGACGCCGCGGCCTTCGACGCGGGCGCGTCGCTCGGCGGCTCGCAGGGCCACACCCTCGACCCGATCTTCGCCATCCGCCGCCGGGTCCGGGTGCCGGCCGGCAAGACCGTCTCGCTGACCTTCTGGACGCTGATCGCCGAGACCGAGGCCGACCGCGACCGCATGGCCGCCCACTACGCCCGCCCGGCGGTGTTCGAGCACGAGCTGCGGCTCGCCTGGACCTATTCGCAGGTCCAGCTGCGCCACCTCAACGTCACGCTGGACGAGGCCAAGCTGTTCCGCAGCTACGCCAGCCTGCTGATCTGGCCCGACCTGCGGCTGGCGGCGACGCCCAAGCGGCGGACCGAGCTGGGGCCGCAGGCCGACCTCTGGCCGATGGGCATCTCGGGCGACGACCCGATCCTGCTGCTCAGGACCGACGACGAGGCCGACCTGCCGATGATCCGCGAGGCGCTGCGGATGCACGAGTTCCTGCGCCACCGCGGGGTCGCCCACGACGTGGTGATCCTGAACGAGCGCGCCTCGAGCTATGTGCAGGACCTGCAGCACGCGATCCAGCAGCTCGTGGATGCGGCATGGCAGGCGGCCGGCCCCTCGGCCCCGCGCCGGGTCCATGCGGTCCGGCGCGACCAGATCAGCAAGGCGAGCTTCGACACGCTGGTCTCGGCGGCGCGGATCATGCTGCACACCCGCAACGGCAAGCTGGCCGAGCAGCTCGACCGGCTGCGCGAGGGCGCGCCCGCACCCGAGCGGGTGCCCACCCGCCGCCGCCTCGCGCTGCTGGACGAGATCCGCGGCCCCGGCCCCCGGCCCGACGATCCCCCAACCTCGCCGCTCAAGTTCTGGAACGGCTTCGGGGGCTTCTCGCCCGACGGGCGGGAATACGTGCTGCGGCTGGCCCATGACCGGCACACCCCGCACCCCTGGATCAACGTCATCGCGCGCGAGGATTTCGGCTTCCACGTCTCGGCCGAAGGGGCGCCCTACACCTGGGCGGTCAACTCGCGCGACTACCAGATCACGCCGTGGTCGAACGACCCGGTGACCAACCGCCCGGGCGAGGCGATCCTGATCCACGACCCCGAGACCGGGCGCACGGCGACCCCGTTTCTTGGCCTCTCCGACGACCGGGACGCGGTGCACGAGACGGCGCACGGGCTGGGCTATTCGCGCTTCTCGGGCGATTACGGCTGGGTCCGGGTCGAGGCGACGATGACGCTCGACCCGCGCCACCCGGCCCGGCTGACCCGGCTGACGGTGACGAACCGCACCGACCGCCCGCTGAGCCTGCACGGGGTGGCCTATGCCGAGCTGGTGCTCGGGACCGACCGCGCCCGGACCGCGCCGATGGTGCAGACCGGCTTCGACCCCGAGACCGGCGCCCACGTGGCGCGCAACAACTTCTCGACCGACTTCGCCGAGCGGCTGACCGCGCTGGCGCTCGACCGGCCGGTGGACGGGTTCTGCGGCGACCGCACCGCGTTCCTCGGCCGCGGCGGCGGGCTGCGCCGCCCGCAGGCGCTGGCGCGCTGGACCGAGGCCGAGGCGGCGGGCGACCCGTGTCTTGCGCTGCGCTGGGGGATCACGCTGGCGCCGGGCCAGTCCGAGACCGCCACGCTGGTGCTGGCCAACGCGCCGGCCGACGCCCTGCCCCAGGTGCTGGCCGAGACCCGCACCGAGGGCGCCGTGGACCGCGCCCTCTCCGCCCAGTGCGACGAGTGGGACCGGGTGCTCGGCACGCTGCAGATCGAGACGCCGGACGAGCAGCTGAACCTGATGGTCAACACCTGGCTGCCCTATCAGGCAATCACCTGCCGGGTGCGGGCGCGCACCGCCTTCTACCAAGCCTCGGGCGCCTTCGGCTTCCGCGACCAGTTGCAGGATACGAGCGCCCTGCTGCTGCAGGACCCCTCGCTCTGCCGCCGCCAGATCCTCAACGCCGCCGCCCGGCAGTTCCCCGAGGGCGACGTCCAGCACTGGTGGCTGCCGCGGACCGGCGCGGGCGTGCGGACGATGATCTCGGACGACGTGGTGTGGCTGGGCCATATCACCGCGCTCTACGTCGCGGCGACCGGGGACGCGGCGATCCTTGACGAGCCGGTGCCGTTCGTCGCCGGGCCCGCGCTCGAGCCGGGCGAGCACGACCGGTTCTTCGTGCCCCAGCCGGCGGGCGAGGCGCCGCTCTATGACCACTGCGCCCGGGCGCTGGACCTCGCGGTCGAGCGGACCGGCCCGCACGGTCTGCCTTTGATCCTCGGCGGCGACTGGAACGACGGGATGAACCGCGTGGGCGAGGCAGGGCGCGGCGAAAGCGTGTGGCTCGGCTGGTTCCTCTGCGACACCATCTCGAGCTTCGCGCCGCTCGCCCGCGCCCGCGGCGACGCCGCCCGCGCCGCCGCGTGGGAGGCGCACGCCACCCGCGTCGCCGCCGCATTGGACGATGCGGGCTGGGACGGCGCGTGGTATCGGCGCGGCTATTTCGACGATGGCACCCCGCTGGGGTCGGCGGCGAGCGCCGAGTGCCGGATCGACTCGATCGCCCAAAGCTGGGCGCTGATCTCGGGCGCGGGCCGCGCCGACCGGGCGCTCGACGCCGTGAACGCGGCGCTTGGGCAGCTCTTCGACCGGGACGGGCAGCTCTTGCGGCTGTTCACGCCCGCGTTCCAGAACACCGACGCCGAGCCGGGCTACATCAAGTCCTACCCGCCGGGCGTGCGCGAAAATGGCGGCCAGTACACCCACGCCGCGGCGTGGATGGTCTATGCGCTGGCCCGCAGCGGCGACCGCACCCGGGCCCACTGGCTGCTGACGGCGCTGAACCCGATCAACCACGCGCTCGACGCGCGCTCGGCCGAGATCTACCGGGTCGAGCCCTACGTCGTCGCCGCCGACGTCTACGCCGGGCGCGACAAGATCGGGCGCGGCGGCTGGACGTGGTACACCGGCTCGGCCGGCTGGGTCTACCGCGCTGCGGTCGAGGGTCTGCTCGGCATCGCCCGCCACCCCGAGGGCGTGACGCTGACCCCGGGCCTGCCCGACAGCTGGTCCAGCCTCTCCGCCACCCTGCGCCGCGAAAATGGCGAGCCGATCCGCATCGAGGTCCGCCGCGCGGGCTCGGGCCTTGAGGTGACGGCGAACGGCGATCCCGTGGGGGCGAACGAGGTGTTGCGGTTCGGATGAGCAGGTCCGGTGCGGCGCGGCGCATAGTCCGCCGCGCCGCCTCGGGGCTCGAGGTGACGGAGAACGGCTAGATCGTCGCAGCGGACGAGGTGTTGCGGTTCGGGTGAGCCGGGCGCGGTGCGGCGCGGCGCCTAGTCCGCCATCGGGGTGTGACGCGGGGCTCCAGGCTGCCGAAAACGGGAGTCCTCGCCGCGACTGCGCGCCCGGTAGGGGAGCCGATGTTGTTGATCCGCCTCGTTGGGGCGGCGCTTGGTTTGGGTCAACGGTTAGCTCATCTACCGGGACGAAGTGTTGCGGTTGAGCCGAGGGATTGCGGTTGGTGTCGAGCAGTTCGAGGTTGCCGATCACCGGCAACTCGTTCAGCCCGCCATAGACCCCATCGTTCAGGAACAGCGCGACGCATCGATCCTGGGTCGGATCACCCGCCCTCGGGTGACGGCCGACCGCGGCGGCCCAGCCGGTCGTCGCCAGAGCGGCAACTCATGCGCACCGGGGCCGCGGGATTTGAACGGCGGTGCGTCAAAGCGGTTCGCAAGACTGCGCTGAGCGGGAAGGTGCTCGCCGGGCGGGCAAAGTCGAGGCCTTGCCCACCTCGCGGAGGGCCTCCCGCGTTCTCCGCGTATGCTCGACGCATTTCTTGGTAAGGGCCCGCAATCTCGGCCCAAATACTTTCCAGTGATCTGAGCGATGCCAAATGATACCCTACGCTGGCCTCAACAAGCCCGGCACGTAGCGCACCTTGGAACAAGCACGGCAGGCGGCGCACATTAAGAGACTATCTCGCACGGAGGCCTGAACATTTGACCGGCACCGTCTCCGCCCGTCCCGGTGTCCCACACCCTCTAGCTTTGTGCGCAGATCAACTTTCGAGATTAGCGAACCCCGGCCTCCTCAATTCACGATGAACTCGGCATGAAGCGCCCCCGCCGCGTGGACTGCCTTGAGGATGTCGATCAATTCGCGCGGCCGGACCCCGAGTGCGTTCAGCCCGGCGACGACGTCCGACAGCGAGGATTCGCCACTCACCTCGGCAAAGCCGATCCCCGGCTCTTGCGTGATCTGCGCATCCGTCCGCGGGACGACCACCGTCTGCCCCGGCGCAAAGGGATTCGGCTGCGATACGACCGGAGTCTCCCGCACCCGCAACGTCAGGTTGCCCTGCGAGACCGCCACGCGCGAGATCCGCACGTCCTCCCCCATCACGATCGTGCCGGATCGGTGATCGACCACGACGCGGGCGCGGGTCTCGGGCTCGACGGCGATGTTCTCGATCCGGCCGACCAATCGCGCCGGGTTCACCCGTCCCATCGGCGTTGAGTCGATCGAGATCGTCGCCGCGTCCATCAGCGTCGCCACCCCGTCGCCCAGATCGTCGTTGATCGCTTTCTCGATCCGCGCCGCGGTGGTGAAATCCGCCGTTCGCAACGCCAGCCGGAAGCTGCTCATCTGCGAGAAGTCGAAGTCGACCTCGCGCTCGACCCTCGCGCCGGACGGGATGGTGCCGGACGTAGGGACGCCCTGGACGACCGAAGCGCCCTCGCCCTCGGCGGACACGCCACCGGCGATGATGGACCCCTGCGCGACGGCGTAGACCTCGCCGTCCGCCGCGTTGAGCGGAGTCATGATCAGCGTCCCGCCCAGCAGGCTCTTGGCATCGCCGATCGCGGCCACGCTCACGTCCGTCTGGCTGCCCGCCCGCGCAAAGGGCGGCAGGGTCGCGGTCACCAGCACGGCAGCGACGTTCTTGGGCCGGAAGCTCTCGCCGGTGACGTTGACGCCTAGCCGCTCGAGCAGCCCGCCCAGCATCTCTTCGGTGTAGGGAGCGTTGCGCAGGCTGTCGCCCGTGCCGTTCAGCCCCACCACGAGCCCGTAACCCACGAGATCGTTGCCCCTGACCCCGTCGACGGTGGCCAGATCCTTGATGCGCACCGGAGCCGCCCACGCCATTGCGGGAAGCAGGACGAGGGTGAGAACGAGCCGCCACCACCTCATCGGATGTAATCCGTCAGGCTCAGCTTCGTCAG
Source organism: Paracoccus panacisoli (assembly GCF_042435015.1). Classification (NCBI taxonomy): domain Bacteria; kingdom Pseudomonadati; phylum Pseudomonadota; class Alphaproteobacteria; order Rhodobacterales; family Paracoccaceae; genus Paracoccus; species Paracoccus panacisoli. Next base: position 123,303 of record NZ_JBHMQU010000009.1, read on the forward strand.
CCGCGCGGTGAGCGCGTAGAGATTCTGCAGGTTCGCCTCGGTCTGGGTCAACTCCGACGCGGTCTGATACGGGTCGGCGGCGAGAATGTCCGAGCGCGCGATGGACAGCGCGCTGCCTTCGGCCGCGTTGCGGGCAAGGGCCCGATCGATCAACTCCTGTTGCATCCCGAGGGTGGCACGGGCCCGGACGATGCCGAGACTGGCCTCTGAAAGTTCGCGGCCTGCGGCGCGGATCAGGATCGACTTGGCGCCATGGGGCAAGGCCGCGGCGGGCTCTCCGGCGAGGGCGACCATCGCCAGTCCCTTGAGCAAAGTGCGGAACTCCGGGGCGCTGGCGTTCAGGTCACGCTGGATTGTGGTGTCGGGCGAGACACCTGTCGAGGTCGCCTCGGTATTTCCCCGGAAGGCCTGATCCAGAAACCCGCCGGCCGCGTCCGAACTGAACCACGCATCCAGCGCGCCCGAGATCGCGACGGGGTCCGTCATCCCCGCAACCTGCGTCCGGGCCAGCGCGAGAATATCTTCGGCGGGCGCCAACGGCGCCGTCCCGACCTCGGTGCCGGATAGGGCAAACCGGCCCCCCGCCTCGGTGTTGATTAGGCGAACCGCCGTGCGGAAATCCTGCGTCGCCTGGGCCGCGCGCATGTCGAGCGCCGCTTCATCCTCCATCGCTGCGGCCGCCTGCAACTCGGGGCCGCGGTTGGCCAACCCGGCAATCCCTTCGAGGGCCGCCTGCAGAGCGCTCGTCTCGGACTGCGCCAGGCTGGCGTTGCGATTGAAGCTCTCGAGCGTGGCAAGGCGGCCTTGCACCTGAGCCAGCCGACCCAGATTGCCACCGGTCGCGGCGGGCACATCGGCCTTGAGGCCGATGGTCATCTCTTGTGAGAGCACGCTCAACCGGGTCTTGAGCTGCGCGTTCGATTGCCGCAGCAGAACAAAGCGGGACAGGTCGCCGACCGATGTGAACCCCGTCATGTCAGCCTCAGGATGGTCTGGAGCATGTCATCCACCGTTTGCAGAACCTTGGCGTTGGCGGCGTAAGCGCGCTCTAGCGCGAGCAGCGCCTCCATCTCGCGGTCGCTGTCCACGCCATCCTGGCGCAGCATTGTCTCGTAGCTGTTCGACTGGGCGGCCGCGCCGGCCAGAACGCCCTCGGCATCCAACCGTCCCACCGCGGCGGTCGAGCTGATCTCGGCGGCCAGCGTCGTGGCCGAGCGACTCATCGCCGCGACCGCGGGTGACGCCGTCGGCCGGGATGCCGTCAGCGCGCCACGCATCCGGTCGAGCAGCGCGGACTGACCGACCGGTCCCGGCGTGGCGGCCCCGAGACCGTCGCGCAAGCGCCAGAGACCACCGCCGGCTGCGGGGATAATGGCGTCGGCGACGGCCAGCCGTTGGGCGATCCCCCGCTCGTTGGCGGCAGTGAAGGGCGCCCCGCCATCGGTGTAGAGACCGCCGCCCGGGGGGGCCGTCGGGTCGATCGCGGGGTCGGCGAAGCGTTCGATCAGGTCGCGCGCCGCGCCATCGACGCGGGCTTGGGCGGCCGGGGCGTCGACATCGCGGATCTGGAAATTCGCGCCCAGCCGACCGCCAGAGAAGCTGCGCATCTGCCCCGGCGAGAGGGCCAGCCCATCCACCGTCAGACCGCTGACGGGCGGCGCGCCCGTCGCCATGTCGGGCCGGAAGGCCCCGGCGGGCGTGAAGCCGAACGTCACCGGAGTAAAGCCGTCGAGGAGCACGCCCCCCCCGGAGGTGAAGAGCGCCACTCGGCCGTTCTCGCGGGGAAGTTCCTGAATCGGCATGATCTTCGAGAGACCGTCGATCACCTTTTGCCGCTCGTCCTCAAGCGAAGCGACGTCGCCGCCCGAAGCCGTCTGCTGGACGATCTGGCGGTTCAGCGCGACGACCCGTCCCAGCCCCTCGTTGAGTTTGCGCACATCGTCGGCGATGGCCCGATCAGCCTCGGTCCGCGCATCCTGGATGCGGTCGCCGAGCGTGCCGTAGCCGCCCGCGAGCGCCTGAGCGGTGGTGAGGACGCGGTTGAGCGCCGTCTCACTCTCCGGCCGCGCGGCGGCGCTGATCAGCGCCGCGTCGAAGCTCGCGAGCAGCGTGCCCAGCGCACCCGCCTCGCCGGGGACGCCGATCGCCTCGGCCATGCCCTTGTGAAAGCTGGCGAGCGTCTGGGCGCGCGTAGTCTCGGCCCCGGCGGTGCGGCTCTGGCCGAGGATGGCGGTGCGCACGACACGCTCGACCCCCTCGATGTGGACGCCGCCGCCCCCGCCGATCCACGGTCGTGCGGACAGCTGGACTTCGCGCCGGGCAAAGCCGGGGGTCATCGCGTTCGCGAGGTTCGAGGCCACCACCTCGGTGCCGCGCGACGCCGCGACGATCCCCGAGACGGCATTCGAGAGGGCGTTCGACAGGCTCATGGCTCAACCCGCGGCCTCAGGGCCGCGGCCTCCGCGCGCGTCAGCGCTTGATGTTGGTGGTTTCCTGCAGCATCTCGTCCACGGTCTGGATGACCTTGGCGTTGGACGAATAGGCGCGCTGGGTCTGAATGAGGTCGGTCAACTCGGCCGCAACGTCGGTGGTCGAGCCTTCGCGGGCATACCCCACGACCGCGCCGGTGGGCCCGTCGCCCGCATCCCACAGGAAGAACGAGCCCGAGTTCGGCGACACCTGATAGGTCTGGTTGTTCAGGGCGATCAACCCGTTCGGGTTCGGCACATCGACCAGCGGGATCTGGTAGAGGGTGCGGATGAAACCGGTGTCGTAGGTCGCCCGCATCATCCCGTTCTCGTCCACCTCGACCGCGGTCAGGTTGCCGACCGGAGAGCCGTCCTTGGTGATGTTGGTGGTGGCGAAGTCGTCGTCGAGCTGGGTCAGCCCATTCGGGTCGCCGAGCCGGCCGATCGAGACGGTCATTGGCCCGCCCGCCACGTTCAGCGCCAGCTGCCCGGTCGCCGGATCATAGGCGCCGCCCGACAGCGTAGTGACCGAAGCGAGCGTCCCACCCATCGTCTGGCTGTCGTCGAAGACCAGCTCGTAGCTGCCGATCAGGTTCGAGGCGGGGTCGCTGGCGGAATCCCGGATCTCCATCGTCCAGGTGTTCGAGAGGCCCGAGCCGGCCGCCACCGTGGGGGTGAAGGTCACATTGAGCGATTCGGAGGTCCCGAGGTTGCCGAAATACTCGATGCTGCGGGTCCACGGATCGCCGCTGGCGCCGGCCTTGGTCTCGAGCGCGGGCAGGTTGATGCCGATGGTCATGGCGGTGGTCGGGTCGGCCGAGGTCTGGTTGGCGTTCAGCACCACCGGCTGCAGACCGGCCACCGAATCGCGCGACATGACCGGGATGTTGCCGTCCTGGTTCGCCGGCCAGCCCATCAGCACCAACCCCGAATCGGTGCGCAGCACCCCCTCGGCGTCCGGGCGGAAGGCGCCGGTCGAGGTCATCGTCATCGGCTTGTCGCCGCCGCCGCGGTTGGCGAGGTCCACCGACTGGATCACCGGCAGGAAGCCGCGCCCCGAGATCGCGAGGTCGAGCGGGTTCTTCGAGGAGACCAGCGCCCCCTTTTCGTCGATGATCCGCGAGGTGGTCGCGCGGACCCCGCCGGCAGAGTACACCCCCGCGCCGCGGGCCTGGTTGATCACCATGCTCTCGAACTCGGTGTTCACCCGCTTGTAGCCGTAGGTCCCCGAGTTTGCGATGTTGTCCGAGATGGTGGCCAGCCGCGTGGCGTTGGCCGCCAGCCCGGCGACTCCGGCATTGAGGGACGAGGAAATCGACATGGGATCACCCTGGTTGTTGCGCTGTTGCCGTCACTGTCCACGCGAGACCTTAATTTCCGGCTAACGCCGGCCCGCGCGCCAACATTATCTGAGTAAAATGACCTCGATCCGGTTGTTGGCCGGGTCCATCGCATTGGAATTGCGAGGCTTCTTGTCGCCAAAGGCGGTCACCCGCTGGACCCGGCGCTCATCGAGCCCGCCCTCGGCCAGCAGCTTGCGGGTGGCGTGGGCGCGCTGGTCCGAAAGCGGCCAGACGGGATTCTCGATCATCATCTCGGGGAAGCCCCGCACATGGCCGGCGATCGCCAGCCGGTTGCGGGTCCGCCCCAGCACCGTCGCGAGGATCCCCGTCAGCTCGCGCATCACCGGCGACGGCTCGGCGCTGTCGCCGACGAACAGCGGCTCGTCCACGATGTCGCCAAGCTCGATCACCAGGCCCTCGTCGGTCATCCGCGTCACGACGTGCCGCAGCAGGTTCACCCGCTGCATCGATTCGGCGCCGCTGCCGGTCAGCTGGTCCTGCAGATGCTGCGCGAGCTTCTCGAGTTCCGCATCGCTGCTGCGCTCGGGCGCGGCGCCCTGATCCGAGGCCGGGCTGGCGGCGTCGCCGCCCTCGAGCCCCTGCGAGCCGCCCGAATCGGACTGCACGATCGTCGGGTCGAAATAGTCGGCGAGCCCCTGGCGCTGCTTTTCGGTGGTCGCATTGAGCAGCCACATCAGCAGGAAGAACGCCATCATCGCGGTCACGAAGTCGGCGTAGGCGACCTTCCACGCACCGCCGTGGTGGCCGGCCTCACCCCCGCCCTCGATCCGCTTGATGATGATCGGGGATGCGCCCTTGCCCGACTTGCCTGCCATGATCGCCCCCGTCACCACGTCGAGGGACAGCTTTAGCAGAGGCCCGGTTACGGCGCGGTTAACCGCTCAAATGCCGCGCAGATCCTCGGCCATCATCACGGCGGCCTTCTCGGCGATCATGATCGTGGGGGCGTTGGTGTTGCCCGAGGTGATCGTCGGCATCACCGAGGCATCGACCACGCGCAGGCCCTCGACCCCGCGCACCCGCAGGCGCGGATCGACAACCGCCCCCGCGTCCGCGCCCATCCGCGCCGTCCCGACCGGGTGGAAGATGGTCGAGCCGACCATGCCCGCCGCATCGGCCAGCTCGGCGTCGGTCTGGAAGGCGGGGCCGGGCTTGAACTCTTCGGGGCGGTATTTCGCCATCGCGGGGTTGGCCATGATCGCCCGCGTCCGCCGGATCGCGCGGGCCGCGACCAGCCGGTCGCCGGGGGTCGAGAGGTAGTTCGGCGCGATCACCGGCGCCCGCATCGGGTCGGGCGAGCCGATCCGCACCGTGCCACGGCTCTCTGGCCGCAAGTGGCAGACGCTGGCGGTGATCGCCGGAAAATCATGCAGCGGCTGGCCGAACGCCTCGAGGCTCAGCGGCTGGACGTGCCATTCGAGGTCCGGCGTCTCGACCTCGCCCGAGGACCGCGCAAAGGCGCCGAGCTGGCTGGGCGCCATGCTCATCGGGCCGGTGCGGCGCAGCAGATATTCGGCCCCGATCATCCCCCTGCCCCACCAGCGCCGGGCGAGCTGGTTGAGCGTCCGCCCGCCCGAGACCTTCCACGCGCAGCGCAGTTGCAGGTGGTCCTGCAGGTTCTCGCCCACGGCAGCCTCGCGCCGGACCTCGATCCCCATCTGCTGCAGAAGCGCGCCGGGGCCGATGCCGGAAAGCTGCAGGATCTGCGGGGTGTTGATGGCGCCCGCGCTGAGCACGATCTCGCGGCCGCGGATCACCTCGACCCCGCCGTCGAGCGCCACCTCGACGCCCGCGGCACGCGTGCCCTCGAAGATCACCCGGCGCACCTGGCGGTGGGTCAGGACGGTGAGGTTCGGGCGCCGCATCGCCGGGCGCAGGAAGGCGCGGGCGGCCGAGACGCGCCAGCCGTTCTTCTGGCTGACCTTGAAGTAGCCCACCCCCTCATTGTCGCCGGTGTTGAAGTCGTCGACGCAGGGGATGCCCTCGGCCTCGGCGGCGCGCGACCAGTCGTCGAGGATGTCCCAGCGCAGCCGCTGGCGCTCGATCCGCCACGGGCCGCCGGCGCCGTGATGCTCCGACGGGCCCGCGAAATAGTCCTCGGACTTGCGAAACAGCGGCAGCACGTCGTCCCAGCCCCAGCCGGTGCAGCCGGCTTGCCGCCACTGGTCGTAGTCCTCGGCCTGGCCGCGCAGATACAGCATCCCGTTGATCGAGCTGCACCCGCCGAGCACCCGCCCGCGGGGATAGAGCAGGCTGCGCCCGTGCAGCCCCGGGTCGGGGGCGGTCTTGTACATCCAGTCGGTGCGGGGGTTGCCGATGCAGTAGAGATAGCCGATCGGGATGTGGATCCAGGGATAATCGTCGCGCCCGCCGGCCTCGATCAGCGCGACGCGCAGCCGCGGGTCCTCGGACAGCCGCGCGGCCAGAACGCAGCCGGCGCTGCCGGCCCCGGCGATGACGATGTCGTAATCCATGCGGGTCCCTCCCCCCGGGACGGGGACGTTAGCACCGGGGCGGGCGGGGGCAAGTGGGCGCCGCGCCGGGCTTCGAGCTCCGGTACGGGCCACCGCCGCACCCGCCCCTCCCTCTCCCTTGGCCAAATATCCCGGGGGACGCCGCGCCAGCGGCGGGGGGCAGCGCCCCCTGCGGCGCCCGTCGCCCGCGCCGCCATCGCCGCCCTTCCCCCACGGCGCGCTTGCGCCGCGGTGCGGGCGGCTTATCTTCCCCCCATGATCGAGGCAGGCCAGTACGACATCACCACCGGGGCGGGGCTGATCGCCTGCCCGCGCTGCGATGCGCTGCACGTCGAGGCCGAACTGGCGCCGGGCGAGACCGCGCGCTGCATCCGCTGCCACTCGATCCTCGCCCGCCCGCGCGAGGGGGCCTTCACCCAGATCGTCGCGCTGTCCTTCACCTCGATGGTGCTGATGTTCGCGGCGGTGTTCTTTCCGTTCCTCGAGATCTCGCGCATGGGGATCGGCAACGCCACGTCGCTCTTCGGGGTGGCGCTGGCGTTCTCGCAAGGCTGGCTGATGCCGCTGACCGTCGCGGTGCTGGGGTTCATCGTCGGGCTGCCGGTGCTGCGGGCGGCGCTGCTCGTCTATGTGCTGCTGCCGATGCGGGGCGAGGGGCGGCCGGCGCCGCAGGCGGGGGCGGCGTTCCGGCTGTCGGAACTGCTCAGGCCGTGGTCGATGGCCGAGATCTTCGTGATCGGCACCTCGGTCGCGCTGGTCAAGGTGGCAGGGCTGGCGACGGTGAACCTCGGCCCGGCCTTCTGGGCCTTCTGCGCGCTCATCATCGTCGGCGCGGCGAGCGACGTGTTCACCTGCTCGACGACGATCTGGGACACGCTCGAGGACCGCGGCGCCTTCACCGACGGGCGCGAGGTGGTGGCCGACCCGGTCGAGACCGCCGCCGACCGCGCCGCGGTCGAGGGCACCGCCGTGCGCGTGGTGCAGGTCGAGCCCGATCCGCACGGCGACCCCGCGCCCGGCCCCAGCGCTGCACCGCCCGGCCCGCCCGCCGGCAGCGAAGGCGCCGCGTGATGGCCGCGCCGCCCGCGTCCCCCGTCGCCACCGGCGCCGCCGCCAGCCGCCCGCCGCGGCGTCCCGGTCCGGTTACCGCTCCGCGCGAGGACGCGCCGATCCTGACCGCGCACCGCGCCCATCTCGTCGGCTGCCGAGGCTGCGGCCGGGTCTGGCCCGAGGGCAGCGCGGTCTGCGGCCGCTGCGGCGCGCCGCTGCACAGCCCCGACCGGTCGAGCCTCGCCGCCGTCTGGGCCTGGTGGCTGGCCGGCCTGATCTTCTACGTCCCGGCGAACCTGCTGCCGATGCTCAAGACCCAGACCTTCGCGGGCCTCGCGGGCAACAGCGAGGCGACGATCATCGGCGGGGTGATCGAGCTCATGCACTACGGCAACTACGGGGTCGCGGGGATCGTGTTCGTGGCCTCGGTGATCGTGCCGATCGGCAAGTTCGCGGTGATCGCCTGGCTCGCCCGGGTGGCCGGGCGCCCGGCCACGACCGAATCCGCCCACACCCGCCTGCGCGCCCTCGAGGCGGTCGAGTTCATCGGCCGCTGGTCGATGATCGACGTGTTCGTGGTGGCGATCCTCTCGGCGCTCGTGCAACTCGGCTTCGTCGCCACCATCCACCCGGGACCGGCCGCGGTCAGCTTTGCGCTGTCGGTTGCGTTCACCATGCTTTCGGCGCAAAGCTTCGACCCGCGGCTGATCTGGCGCGGCCTGCCGTTGCGAAGCCGCCGGGACAGGACCAGCGCATGACCGACATTCCCCCGCCCGACAGGCGCCCGACGGCCCCTTCGGCCCCCGCCGGCCCCGCCGAGCCGTCCGCCATGCGCCCGGCCAGCCCGGTGCGCCGCACCGCCGCGCGGGCGGCGCGGGCCGGCGTCTCGGTCATCTGGGCGGTGCCGATCATCGCCCTTCTGGTCACCATGGCGCTGGCCTGGAACGCCTATACCGGCCGCGGCACGCTGGTCTCGGTCGCCTTCAGCGACGCGACCGGCATTACCCCGGGCGAGACCGCGCTCAAGTTCCGCGAGATCACCGTCGGCAAGGTCGAGGCGGTGCGCTTCACCCGCGACCTGCAGCGGGTGGTGGTGGACATCCGCGTGGACAAGGACATCGCCAGCTTCATCGACGATGACGCCGAGTTCTGGATCGTCCGGCCGCAGGTCTCGGCGCAGGGCATCTCGCGCCTCGACACGGTGCTGACCGGCGCCTTCATCGAAGGCTACTGGGACGACAAGCCCGGGGCGGCCGACCTCGACGTCCACGAGGGGCTCGACAAGGCCCCGCTCACCCGCTCGAACGAGCGCGGGACGTGGGTGACGCTCGCCTCGACCAGCGCCAAGGGCATGGCCGAGGGGGCGCCGATCTTCTTCCGCGGGCTGCAGGTCGGCCGGATGCAGAACCTGCGGCTGGCCGAGCGCGACGAGACGGTGATGGCCGACGTGTTCGTCGCCGCCCCACACGACCAGCGCCTGACCACGGCGACGGTGTTCTGGGACACCTCCGGGTTCAACGTCTCGCTGGGCCCGCAGGGGGTGCAGCTCAACGTGAGCTCCGTCTCGTCGCTGCTGCAGGGCGGGGCCGAGTTCGCCACGCTCAGCTCGGGCGGCCAGCCGGTCCAGCCGGGGCACGTCTTCATCCTGCAACCCGACCAGCAGGCGGCGCAGAACAGCCTGTTCGCCGCCTCGCCCGAGGATGAGCTGCGCCTGACCGTGCTGCTGCCCGAGGCGGTGCGCGGCCTCTCGGAAGGGGCCGACGTGCAGTTCCAGGGCCTGACCGTGGGCCGGGTCACGGCGCTTTCGGTGCGGGTCGCCCCGCCGGCGGACGGCCAGCCGGGGCAGGTGCTGCAGGACATCACCATCGCGCTCTCGCCCCAGCGGCTCGGCCTGCCCGACACCGCGACGCCGGCGGATGCGCTGGCCTTCCTCTCGGGCCGGGTCGAACAGGGGCTGCGGGCGCGGGTGACCGGGGCCGGGTTCCTCGGCACCTCGCTGATGGTCGAGCTGGTCGAGCTGCCCGACCAGCCCCCGGCGCGGATCGCGGTGGACGCCCAGCCCTTCCCGGTCGTCCCCTCGGCGCCGACCGACAGCTCGGACATCGCGGCCACCGCGCAGGGATTCATGACCCGCATCGGCAACCTCAAGATCGAGGAGCTGCTGAAGTCCGCGACCGACATGATGAACAGCGTCACCGCCATCGCCTCGTCGCAGGACACCCGCGCCATCCCCGCCGGGCTGCGCAAGACCATCGACGAGGCCCAGGCGACCGCCGCCGAGCTGCGCGGCGCCGTCGAGGAGCTGCGCGGCGCGGGCGTCGTCGCCAACATCTCGGGCGCGGCGACGCAGGCGAGCGAGCTGGCGACCAAGCTCAACGGCGCGGCCGACAAGGTGCCGGGGATCGTCGACAGCCTCGACAAGGCTGCGGCCTCGGTGCGTGACGTGGACTTCGCGGGCCTCGCCACCGAGGCGCGCGGCGCGGTCGCCGACATCCGCGCCGTGGTCGGCACCGAGGCCGCCCGCGCCCTGCCCGGCAACCTCTCGGCGGCGATGGACCGCGTGGGGACCGCCGCCGGCGACATCGGCGCCATCGCCAGCGACCTCAAGGCCAACCAGATCGGGCCGAAGATCGGCAAGTTCGTGGACGATGCGAGCGCCACCGCGGCCTCGATCCGCGAGGCGGCGGTCGATATCCCCGGGATGGTGGAAAAGATCGACGCCGCCGCCACCTCGGTCGACGAGTTCGACTGGTCGGGGATCAGCGCCTCGGGCAAGGGGCTGGTCGACGACCTGCGCGCGATGCTCGGGACCGAGGATGCCGCGCAGCTGCCGCGCAACCTGTCGGACACGCTCAAGGCGGCCTCGGGGCTGCTCACCGACCTGCGGGACGGGAACGCGGCCGGCAGCCTCAATGCCGCCCTCGCCTCGGCCCGCCGGGCGATGGACGAGGTCGCGCAGGCGGCCAACACGCTGCCGCAGCTCTCGACCCGCTTCCAGCAGCTCGCCAGCCGGGCCGAGGCGGTGATCGCGGCCTATGGCGACCGCGGCGGGTTCAACACCGAGTCGATCAACACCATGCGCGCGCTTCGCCGTGCGGCCGAGAACTTCGGCAGCCTTGCCGCCACCATCGAGCGCAACCCCCGCGCCTTCATCCTGGGACGATAGATCATGCTGCGCCCTGCACTTCTTGCCCTGACCGCCGCCGTGGCGCTGGCGGGCTGTTCCAACCCGGAAAAGACCGGCCGCTACCTGATCGACCCGCCGACGCCCGCGGCGCGGGTCGGCAACGCGCTCGGCACCGCCGAGCTGCGCGACGTGACGCTGCCGGAATACGCGGCGGCGGGCGAGGTCTCGTGGCAGACCCCGGACGGCGCGGTGCGGTCGAACCCGAAGAACCTGTGGGCCGACAAGCCGCAGCGGGCGTTCACCCTGACGCTGGCGCGGGCGATTTCGGACATGTCGGGGGCGACCGTGATCGCCGAGCCGTGGCCGCTGGCCGAGCCGCCGCGGCGCCGGATCGAGGTGCGGGTGGAAAAGGCGCTGGCGCAGCTGGACGGCGTCTACCGGCTCAAGGGGCAGTATTACGTCTCGAACGACAGCTCGGGGGGCACCAACCACGCCCGCGGGTTCGACATCGCCGTGCCGCTGCCGCAGGCGGCGGCATCGGGCGGCGGCGGGCTGGGCGGGCTGCTGGGCGGCGGCGGGCAGTCGGTCGCCTCGCCCTCGGCCATCGCGGCGGCGCAGAACGCGGCGATCTCGCAGCTTGCGGCGCAGATCGCGGTTTTGGGCGGGCCGGGCCGGACGGTCAAGACGCAGACTCCGCGGCTCGACCCGATCTTCTCGACCCCCTTGGAGCCGCTGCCGCCGCTCGAGCCGCTGCCCGAGATCAGCGTCGAGCCCTTGAGCTGAGCTAGCCCGTGCCGCCCGTGCCGTCATCCGGCAGGAAGCGGCCGAAGCGACCGGCGGCAAAGACAAGCGGGTGATCGTCGGGACCGCCGATCGTCACCTGCGCCACCCGGCCGAGCAGAACGCTGTGGTCGCCCGCCGCATGGCAGGCCTCGGCGCGGCAGTCGAAGCGGGCCGCGACGCCGGGGATCACCGGGGTGCCGAGGTCCGAGACGCTCGGCGGCAGCCCCGCGAAGCCCGCCCCGCCGCGGGCAAACCGCAGGCAGACGTCGAGCTGCTCGGCGCCGAGCACATGGACCGACCAGGCGGGCGCCGCGGCGAAGATGGCGTGGCGGCTCGACGCGCGGGCCGGGCACCACAGCACCAGCGGCGGGTCGAGCGACACGCTGGTGAAGCTGTTGACCGTCATCCCCACCGGGCCCGCGGGCCCCTCGGCGGTCACGATGGTAACGCCGGTGGCGAACCGGCCGAGGGCATCGCGGAACACCCGCCCCGGCTCGCTCTCGGGGTGAAAGCTGATCGCGTCGGCGAGCCGGTCGAGCGTCTCGGGCGGCAGCCGGGTCATCGCCCCTGCCCCGCCGCGCGCAGGTCCGCCCCCGTGGCCAGCCCCTCGGCCAGCAGCCCGTGCAGCGCCGGCCCGGCCACGATCAGCCCGTCCGACTGCGGGACCGCGCCGTTGAAGCGGAAGGCCCGTCCCTGCCGGTCGGTGACACCGCAGCCGGCCTGCGCGGCGATCACGCTCGCCGCCGCGATGTCCCAGTCCCAGACCGGCCGCACCGACAGCGCCGCATCGAACCGCCCCTCGGCCACGAGGCAGAGCCGCCAGGCGAGCGAGCTGCGGAACTTCCGGGTGAGCCCCGGCACCCGCCCCCCGCGCCAGTGCTGGGGGTCGAGCACGGTCCGCGCGCCCAGCATCGTCGCCCCCTCGGCCGAGGTTCGCGCGGCGGGGCGGATCGGGGCGCCGTTCAGCGTGGCGGGGCCGTCCAGGTCGGCCGCATAGGTCGCCCCGCGGGCGGGCAGGTGGACGACGCCCGCGACCGGGCGGCCGTCCTCGACCACGGCGACGCAGACCGAGAACCCCTCCTGCCCGTCGATGAAGGCGCGGGTGCCGTCGATCGGATCGACGATGAAGGTCCGGGCGGCCGCGAGCCGCGCCGGATCGTCGGGGCTTTCCTCGCTGAGCCAGCCGTAGCCGGGGCGCGCTGCCCGCAGGCGCGTCTCGAGCGCGGTGTTCACGGCCAGGTCGGCCTCGCTGACCGGCCCGGCGCCTGCGTCCTTGTCCCACGAGCGGAAGCTGCCGCGCCAGTAATCTAGCGCGATGTGCCCGGCCTCGACCGCCGCCGCCTCGATGAGCGCGAGGTCGGTCAGCGCCGGGTCCGGGGCCGCCGACGCCGGGTCGCGCCGGGTCTCGTCCCGCAGAGGCTCAGGCGCCGGCAACGGTCATCCCCTCGACCATGAGGCTCGGCACCCGGTGGCTGCGCCAGTCGGGCAGGTCGTCGGCGGCGGTGATCCGCATCAGCATCTCGCGCAGGTTGCCGGCGATGGTGCATTCGTTGACCGGAAACGCGATCTCGCCCCCCTCGACCCAGAACCCCGCCGCGCCGCGCGAATAGTCGCCGGTCGTTGGGTTGACCGAGGCACCGAGCATCGAGGTCACGACGAGCCCCCGCCCCATGTCGCGGATCAGCGCCGCGGGCGGCACCGTCCCCGGGGTCAGCGTCACGTTCGAGACGCCGGGCGACGGCGGCGCCGAGGTGCCGCGCACCGCGCTGGCCGTGGACGGCATCCCCAGCTTGCGCCCGGTGGCGAGGTCCAGCGTCCAGCCGCCCAGCACCCCGTCCGCGACGATGTTGCGGGCGGCGGTGGGCAGCCCCTCGCCGTCGAAGGGGCGCGAGGCGCCGCTGCGGGGCAGGCGCGGGTCCTCGACCAGATCGAAGCCGGGGGGCAGCACCGCCTCACCCAGCGCGGTCCTGAGCCAGCTCGCGCCGCGGGCGACGGCGCTGCCGTTCACCGCCGAGAGCAGGTGTCCGATCAACGTGGCGGCCACGCGCTCGTCATAGAGGATCGGAAAGGCGCCGGTGGGGGGCTTGCGGGCACCCTTGCGGGCCACGGTGCGCTCGCCCGCGCGGCGACCGATCTCTTCCGGGGCGGGCAGGTCCTCGGCCCAGACGCGGGATTCCGAGGCCCAGTCACGCTCCATCCCCGTGCCCTCGCCGGTGATCGCCACCGCCGAGATGCCGTGGCTCGAGCGCGCATAGCCGCCGGAAAAGCCGTTGGTGCCGGCCAGCCAGAACTGCCGGTGCAGCGACGAGGCGCTGGCCTGCTCGGCCATCCGCACGCCGGGGACGGCCAGCGCCGCCGCCTCGGCCCTGAGCGCGAGATCCAGCAGCGCCTCGGGCGCGGGCTGCGGTTGGCCGTCGTCGAGCGCCAGCCCGCCGCCGTCACGCACCTCAGACAGCGCGCCCGGATCGGCGAGGCCGATCATGTCGTCGACCGGCGCCTCGCGGGCCATCGCCACGGCGCGCTCGGCCATCTCGGCAATGGTGCGGGGGTTGAGGTCGCTGGCCGAGACGCAGGCCTGCCGGCCGCCGATCAGCACGCGGAGGCCGATCTCGACCCCCTGCGCGCGGGTCGCCTGCTCCAGCGCGCCGGCGCGCACATCGACCGAGATCGAATCGCCCGAGACCGCGACGGCGTCCGCCTCTGTCGCGCCGGCGGCCCGGGCGGCGGCCAGCAGCGCGTCGGTCAGCCCGGCCAGATCGGGGGGCGCGTGGTCGCCTCGGGTCATCGGCTGCGGTTCCTCGCGATGCAAAAAGGGCCGGACGGGCCGGCCCTTTCCGCGGGTGTCGTCAGCACGGGTGTTACTTCACCTGCTGGCCGTTGGCAAAGACCTGCCCGCCTTCCTTGAACTCGTACTCGCCCACCAGCGCGTCCCCGCCCTCGGGCGCGGGCTTGGCGAACATGGCCAGCATCATGCGGTAGCCGCTGACCTCGTCCTGGCTGAGGATGCCGAGCTTCACGAGGTTGTCGATCAGCGCGTTCACCCCCTCGAGCCGGGCGTGCGTCGTGCCCACCGGCGCGTCGATCGAGCCACCCTCGGGCACGGTCAGCGCCCCAGTCACGTCCACCTTGGTGCCGATGGCATCGAGCGCGAGCTTGTTGACGTTCAGCTCGGTCAGCACGAACGGCTCGGGCGTGTCGGCCGCGTCATCGGCGGCCTCGGGCGCGCCGTCGGCCGCACCGGCATCCGCCGAGCTCGTGGTGTCGGTCGCGGTGTCGGTGGCGGGCGCATCGGTCCCGGGCGCATCGGCGGCGGGCGCGTCGGTCGCAGGCGCGTCGGTCGCGCTCGGCTCGGTCGCCGTGGCGTCCGGGCCGGCGGCGTCGGGCGCCTCGGCGTCGGTGCCTTCGGCGGCATCCTCCATCGCCTTGACGTTGGCCGGGTCGAACAGGTCCATGGCGATCTTGGCCAGGCCCGTCACGTCCACGTCAAGGCTCGCCGGCTCGCGCGGCAGCACCTTGCCCTGGTCGAACAGGTTCCACAGCTCGTCCCCGACCGTGAGGCCGGTCAGCGAATAGGCGATCTTGAACGGCACCGGGGCGTCGGACTTCATCACCGGGATCTGCACGTCGACGGTCGAGCCGCCGACCGCGTAGTTGATCGGGAACGGCAGGTCCGACGAGGTCAGGCTGACGTTCGAGGCGTCGGCGCTGCCCTGGTACTTGAGGCCGGCGGTCGACATCCCGACGGTCAGCTCGACCCCCTTCACGTCGGTGGCCATCTGGCCGCTGACGTCCTTGTCCTCTTCGCCCTTGCCGCTGAACTGCCCCTCGACCTTGCCGGCGCCGATCGAGAAGCTGGCGCTCATGTCCATGCCGGCCTTGAGGGCGGCGTTCAGGTCCTTGGTCACGTCGACGCCCTTGGGCATCATGAAGCGGCCCTCGCCGGCCAGCGCGTCGATGCTGCCGGTGAACGAGGCCTTGGCGGTCGGGTCTTCCTTGTCCATCCCCTCGACCGTGCCGGAGAAGTCGGCGCGGTCGGCGCCCATCCGGGCGTCGACGGTCTGGACCGGGCCGTCCACGACCCGCTGCGACGAGGTGGCGTTCACCATCGTCACGCTGATCGGCATCGGCTTCTGGCCGTCGGGCGTGGTGATCGTGTTCAGCGCGAACACCATCTGCGCCGCGCGGCTCTCGTGGGTCATGTCCTCGGGCGCGCCGCTCGAGACGATCTCGGCGTCCTTCAGCGTCACGTTCCCGTCGAGGGTGACGGGCTCGTCCTCCTCGTTCTTGAACGTCAGCTTGAGGGGCGAGGTCTCGGCCACGACCGTGCGCACCTTGCCGTCGCCGGTGCCGGTCAGCGTGACCTCGGGCATGGTGAACTCGACCCCGCCCTCGTTGTCGGGCGCCGACGCCGCCATGACCACGTTCTTGAGGGTCAGGGTCTCGCCGGCCTCTTCACGCGAACCCTCGGTGACGGTGTAGCCGTTGGCCTTGTAGTAATCGACCCAGTTCTGCCACACCTGCGCGGGCGTGACCTCGGCGAAGGCCGGGGCCGTCAGGGCGATGACGGCGAGGGCCGAGCTTGTGGTCCTGAGAAACATTGACGATACCTTTCCGCTGCTGACGGATCACATTCGGTTCAGACGCGACGTGTCGTGCCATACCGCGACGCAACGGCCAAGGAGGCAAGATGGTTCGGTCGGAAACTTCGTCCGAGGGGCTGGTCACGATTTCGTTGGACCGCCCGGACAAGGCGAACGCGCTGACGCCCGGGATGCTCGAGGCGCTGATCGCGGCGGTCGAGGCGGCCACGACCGCGGGCGCACGGGCGCTGGTTCTGACCGGCACGGGCAAGGTCTTCTCCGCCGGCGCCGACCTTGACGCGGCTCGCGCGGGGCTTGCCGTCTCGCCGCTGTGGGAGGCGCTGTCCGGCGCCATCGCCGCCGCGCCCGCGCTGACGATCGCGGCGCTGAACGGGACCGCGGCGGGGGGCGCGCTGGGGATGGTGCTGGCCTGCGACCTGCGGATCGCGGTGCCGGCGGCGAAAATCTTCTATCCGGTGATGCAGCTGGGGTTCCTGCCGCAGCCGTCGGACCCGCGCCGGCTCGCGGCGCTGGCGGGGCCGTCGCGCGCGGCGATGATCCTGATGGCGGGGCAGAAGATCACCGCCGACGAGGCGCTGGCCTGGGGGCTGATCGACCGGATCGTGGAACCAGATGCGCTGGCCGAGACGGCCGCGGCGCTCGCCGCCGACGCACTGGCGGCCGACGTCGCCCATGTCGCGGGGATCAAGCGGCTGATCGCCGGGGCGCGCTGACGGCGACTTGGACGGGACGATGCGCGCCGAGCGGGCGGGACCGCCGGCTCAGTGCTTCTTGGGCGGGTTGGCGCGGGTGACGATGTAGATCGCCACCGCCGCGAGCACCGCGAACTGCGCGGCCCACCACGCCAGCGGCAGCAGGTGAAAACTGACCGCGAGCCCCACGGCCATCGACACCACGACGAAGATCTTGACCGCCGGCGCGATGGCCCGGTGCTCGTGCCATTCGCGGATCTGCGGGCCGAACACCTTGTGGTTCACGATCATCGCGTGGAACCGCGGCGACGAGCGGTTGAAGCCGTAGGCCGCGACCAGCAGGAACGGCACGGTGGGCATGATCGGCAGGACGGTGCCGACGAGCGCCAGCCCCAGTCCGGCAAAGCCGACCACCCACCAGAACCATGCCCGCATTTCCCGCATGTCAGTAGCGGTAGTGCTCCGACTTGAAGGGCCCCTCGACCGGGACGCCGATGTAGTCGGCCTGGTCCTTGCGCAGCTCGGTCAGCCTGACGCCGATCTTCTCGAGATGCAGCCGCGCGACCTTCTCATCCAGCGCCTTGGGCAGGATGTAGACGCCGGGCTGATATTCGTCGCCCTTGGTCCACAGCTCGATCTGCGCCAGCACCTGGTTGGTGAAGCTGGCCGACATGACGAAGGACGGGTGCCCGGTGGCGTTGCCGAGGTTCAGCAGGCGGCCCTGGGACAGCAGGATGATCCGGTTGCCCGACGGCATCTCGATCATGTCCACCTGGTCCTTGATGTTGGTCCACTTGTGGTTGCGCAGCGCGGCGACCTGGATCTCGTTGTCGAAGTGGCCGATGTTGCCGACGATGGCCATGTCCTTCATCTCGCGCATGTGCTCGAGCCGGATCACGTCCTTGTTGCCGGTGGTGGTCACGAAGATGTCGGCGGAGCCCGCCACATCCTCGAGCGTGACGACCTCGAACCCGTCCATCGCGGCCTGCAGCGCGCAGATCGGGTCGATCTCGGTCACCTTCACCCGCGCGCCCGCGCCGCGCAGCGACGCTGCCGAGCCCTTGCCCACGTCGCCGTAGCCGCAGACGACGGCGACCTTGCCGGCCATCATCGTGTCGGTGGCGCGGCGGATGCCGTCCACGAGCGATTCCTTGCAGCCGTACTTGTTGTCGAACTTCGACTTGGTGACGCTGTCGTTCACGTTGATCGCCGGGAACGGCAACTGCCCCTGCTTGTGCAGGTCATAGAGCCGGTGGACGCCGGTCGTCGTCTCTTCGCTGACGCCGCGGATGGCGTCGCGCTGGCGGGCGAACCAGCCGGGGGTCTCGGCGATGCGCTTGCGGATCTGGGCGAAGAGCGCCTCTTCCTCTTCCGACTGCGGGGTGGCGATGAGGTCGGTTTCGCCCGCCTCGACCCGCGCGCCCATCAGGATGTAGAGCGTGGCGTCCCCGCCGTCGTCTAGGATCATGTTCGCCGTGCCTTCCGGGAACTGGAAGATCCGGTCGGTGTAGGCCCAGTAGTCCGGCAGCGTCTCGCCCTTGACGGCGAAGACCGGGATGCCGGCGGCGGCGATCGCCGCGGCGGCGTGGTCCTGGGTCGAGTAGATGTTGCACGACGCCCAGCGGACCTCGGCGCCCAGCGCCACCAGCGTCTCGATCAGCACCGCGGTCTGGATGGTCATGTGCAGCGAGCCGGCTATCCGGGCGCCCTTCAGCGGCTGGGCCTCGCCGTATTCGGCGCGCAGCGCCATCAGGCCCGGCATCTCGGTCTCGGCGATGTCGAGTTCCTTGCGGCCGTAATCGGCGAGCGCGAGGTCACGGACGAGATAGTCGCCCGGGCGGCTGTCGGAGGAGAGGGTCATGGAGGCCCCTTGCTTGCGTGTGATGGCGGTGCCGGAATCGACAGGCGTTCCTGCGCGGCCTTCTCACAGACGGCGCTGGAACGCAACGAGAGACGGGGCGTGAGGGCCGAAATCCGGCCTGCGGCCTCAGCCGAGGCCGACCTTGGCGAGATAGGTCGCGGGGTTCTCGCCCGCCGCGTAGCCGATCCCCGAGGCGATCACGCACTGGGTGTCATCGGGGCGCGAGAGCACCACGGTCCACGTCCCCATCACGTCCGACCCCCAAAGCTGAGTGCCGTCCGAGTGGCGGGTGACCATCTGCTCTTCAAACTCGGTGCGCAGCGCGTCGCGGACCGTCGCCGAACGGTCGCACCACGGCTGGTCGCCGTCGGCCTCGCTGGCCACCGGCAGGGTGCGGGCCAGTTCCAGCACCGCCGGCCCCGACAGGCCCGCAACCGCGGTCCAGCCCTTGACCGGCCCGGCGTCGTGCGGGGCGGGTTCGACCGCCGACTGCGCGGCCGTCACCGAGAACGCGGCGATCAGCGCCGCAGCGATGGAGAGGCGGGCGACGGACGGGCGGGCGGTGGCGATACGACGGGACATCTGGACCTTGGGTACAAAAAAGGGGTTGACAGGCGACGGCGCAGCAATTGCTGCACGACGGGACAACGGCGGGGCTGCCTGCGGGTTCCATCGGGCGCGTTCACGCCGGGCTTGACATTCCCGTGACCCTTCTCGCACCCGCCCCCCCTGCAGGTTCGCAATGCTGCGCGTTCAAGGGCTTGCCGCGCAGGCCGCGAGAGGACACGCCCGGCACAAATCTGCCCGTCTGCGGCCTCGGCGGATGGATTTCCTGACCCGAGTGCGTCAAGAATGGTCGGGATCGGGACCATAACGACGACGCGGACAACGGCGGCGCAACGAGGCGGGCAGCGACATGGCGACAGCGTGGGCGAGAAGGGTCGCAGCAGCGGCCGCGGCAGGGTGCCTGATCGCGGGCCCGGCCTGGCCCCAAAGCGCGGCCCCCGCCCCAGCGCCATCGCCCGCACCGGCCGAGACCAAGCCCGCGGGCACCGGCTCGGCCTCGTCCTCGCCGTCGTCGGCCTCCTCGCCCTTCGCGCGCTGGTTCGGGGGCGGCGACCGGGTCGCCAATTCGCCCGTCGAGTTCATCGTCCGCGTCGAGGGCAGCGACCCGGCGCTGGAACGCAAGCTGCGGCAAAGCTCGCTCATCACCGGGGCGCTGGCCGAGGGCCGCACCTCGGGGCAGGACGTGCTCGCCGCCGCCCGCGCCGATTACGCAAGGTTCCTCGGCACCCTCTATGACGAGGGGCTGTATGACGCGGTCATCGACATCCGGCTCGACGGGGTCGAGGCGGCGGGGATCGCGCCGCTCGACGCGCCGCAGTTCGTCCGGCAGGTGGTGGTCTCGGTCGATCCGGGCAGCCGCTTCCGCTACAGCCGGGCCGAGATCGCCCCGGTCGCGCCCGGCACCGACCTGCCGCGCGACTACCGCACCGGCGCGGTCGCCCGCACCTCGGACATGAAATCCGCCGCCCGCGCCGGGGTGACCGGCTGGCGCGACTATGGCCACGCCAAGGCCGACGTGACCTCGACCGACATCGTCGCCGACCACGAGCTGCACGCCGTGGACAGCCGCATCGTCCTCGCCCCCGGTCCGCTGGTCCGCTTCGGCCGGCTGCTGCCCTCGGGCAACGAGCGGCTCTCGACCCGGCGGCTGCTCAAGATCGCGGGCTTCCCCGAGGGCGAGCGCTTCGACCCCGAGAAGCTCGAGCAGGTGCGCAAGCGCCTGCGCCGCTCGGGCATCTTCTCGGCCATCACGCTCGAGGAAGCCGAAGCGCTCGGGCCCGGCAACACGCTCGACGTGGGGCTGACGGTGATCGAGCAGAAGCTGCGCCGGATCGGCGGCGGCTTCGAAATCTCCAGCATCGACGGGGCCAAGGTCACCGGCTACTGGCTGCACCGCAACCTGCTGGGCGGGGGCGAGCGGCTGCGCGTCGACGGCGAGATCAAGGACATCGGCTCGGGCACCTCGGGGCGCGACTACAAGCTGGGGCTGCGCCTCGACCGCCCGGCGACGATCCGCCCCGACATCACCGCCTTCGTCGAGGCCCGGGCCGAGCGGCTCAGGGAAGAGGACTACGACCTCGACCTCGGCGTCCTCGGGATGGGCCTCGTCTGGCTGCCTTCGGATCGGCTGACCGGCGAGACGCGGCTCGAATACCGCCGCTCGCGCGTCACCGACGCCAGCGGCACGACCGATTTCCGGGTGCTGGCGCTGCCGACGACGGTGACGCTCGACCGCCGCGAGGATGAGCCGAACGACGCAAGGCGCGGCTACTGGCTGTCCACCACCGCGACGCCCTTCTACGGGATGCAGGACACCGGCTCGGGCCTGCGGCTGGTGGGCGAGGGCCGCGCCTACCGCAGCTTCGGTGCCGAGGACCGCTTCACCCTCGCCGGCCGGGCGCGGGCCGGGACGATCTTCGGTTCGGACCTGGCCGAGACGCCGCGCGACTATCTGTTCTACTCGGGCGGCGGCGGCTCGGTCCGTGGCCAGCCGTTCGAGTCGCTCGGCGTCGAGGTCATCCAGGGGCCCGAGGGGCCGGTCAAGACCGGCGGCCTCAGCGTGCTGAACATCACCGGCGAGATGCGGGTGCTGGTGCGAGAGCGCATCGGCTTCGCGGCCTTCGCCGACGCCGGCCAGGTGTGGGAGGAGAGCAGCTTCGGCGGCGCGAGCGACTGGCACGCGGGCGCGGGCGTGGGCATCCGCTACACGACGCCGATCGGGCCGATCCGCCTTGACGTGGCCGGGCCCGTCGGCGGCGACACCGGCGAAGGCGTGCAGTTCTATCTGGGTCTGGGGCAGGCGTTCTAATGCGGTATCTCTCGACCCTTCCCGCCCGCCTGACCCGGCCCCTGCGTCGCCTGACGCCGGCGCTGGCCGCGCTGGTGCTGCTGGCCGCGCCGCTGCCGCCCGCGGCCGCGCAGGACGCCGCCCCCCCGCCGGCCGAGGCGCCCGCCCCCGCTGCGAGCGCCGCCGATCAGGACATGGCCGCCAGCGCCGCCGAGATCTCCGCCGAGGTCGAGGACGACCGCGGCTTCATCACCCGCTTTCTTGAACGCAACCTGTCGGGCGCCGGCCGGCAGGTGGTCATCCGCGGCTTCCAGGGCGCGCTCTCGTCGCGCGCGACCTTCACCGAGATGACCATCGCCGACGCCGAGGGCGTCTGGATCACGCTCAGGAACGGCGCCATCCAGTGGGACCGCTCGGCGCTGTTCGGCCGGCGGATCGAGATCAACGAGCTTTCCGCGCAGGAAATCCTGCTGCCCCGCCTGCCCGGCGGCGGCGAGGGCGGGCGCAAGGCCGAGGTCCGCGACTTCGCCCTTCCGACCCTGCCGGTGTCGGTCAACATCGCCCGCATCGCCGCGGGCCGGGTCGAGATCGGCGAGCCGGTCATTGGCGAGGCCGCGGTCGTCTCGCTCGACGGCTCGATGAACCTGGCGGGCGGCGAGGGCGCGGCCAAGCTGGCGATCAACCGGGTGGACGGCAAGCGCGGCGTCTTTGCCGTCGATGCCGCCTACTCCAACGCCACCACGAACCTCAGGCTGGACGTGACGCTGGACGAGGACCGCGAGGGGCTGTTCGCCAACCTCGTCGGTCTCTACGACAAGCCCGCGGTCACCGCCGAGATCAAGGGTGAGGGGCCGCTCAAGGAATTCGCCGCCGACATCCGGCTGGCCACCGACGGCACCGACCGCGTCACCGGGCGCGTCTCGGCCCACGCCCAGGCGGGCGAGGACGGCACCCCCGGCACCGGCTTCCGGGCCGAACTGACCGGCGACGTGGCCAGCCTCTTGCCGCCCGACAACCGGCCGTTCTTCGGCACCAGCTCGCGCCTCTTGGCCGAGGGCTGGCGGGGCGAGAACGGGCGCATGGCGCTGCCGGTGCTGATGGTGGACACCGAGGCGCTGAACCTCACCGGCTCGGTCACCACCAACGACAAGGGCGCGCCGCAGTCGCTCGTGCTGCTGATGACGCTGGGCGAGGATGCCGGCGCCACCACCCTGCCCGTCCGCCTGCCCTTCGGCGGAGAGCCGACCGACGTGCGCTCGGGCAGCCTGCAGATCAGCTATGACGCCACCCAGTCGGATGCCTGGCGCGTCGTCGGGCGGATCGGCGACATCACCCAGAACGGCAACCGGATCGGGGCGCTGACGCTGAACGGCGACGGCACCGTGGCGCTCGAGAACGGCGACCTGCAGCAGGTGCTGGGCAAGCTCGCCTTCGGGGTCGAGGGGCTGGCGCTGGCCGACGCCGGGCTGCAACAGGCGCTCGGCACGTCGATCACCGGCGAATCCGGCTTTGACCTGACCCCGGGCAACGCGCTGGAACTGTCGGACTTTACCCTCAGCGGGCAGGATTTCGGCATCGCGGGCACCATCCTCGCCGACGGCCTGCGCTCGGGGATCACCGTCTCGGGCGACCTCGACGCGGCCTATGAGCGGCTCGAGCATCTCTCGACGCTGGCGGGCCGGCCGCTGACCGGGCAGGCCAACGCCAACATCCGCGGGCTCTACACCGTGCTGACCCACGGCTTCGACGCCGAGGCCGAGATCACCGGCACCGACATCACGGTGAACCAGCCGCAGCTCGACCGGTTGATGGCGGGCGAGGCGTCGATCTTTGCCAGCGCCCGCCGCGACGAGCAGGGGATCGAGATCCGCGACCTGCGGGTGGACGGGCAGCGCCTGACCGCCGCGGCGCAGGGGCTGATCACCAGCAGCTCGACCGACCTCAAGGCCGACCTGCGGCTGTCGAGCCTGACTGCCGCCGATCCGGCGATGGCCGGCGCGCTGACCGCGCAGGCCGCCGTCACCGGCGCCCCCGGCGCGCGGCGCGTCACCGTCTCGGGCGAGGCGACCGACCTCGAGCTCGGCATCAACGAACTGGACGCGGCGCTCAAGGGCCGCACCAACCTCACCGCCATCGCGCAGGAAAAGGACGGCCGCTTCGAGGTCGAGACGCTGCGCCTTGCCAACCCGCAGCTCACCGCCGACGGGCGCGGCAGCTTTGCGCAGGGCGCGCTCGACGCGGCGCTGGATCTGGACGTGCCGGACCTCGGCGCGCTGCAACCGGGCTTCGCCGGGTCGCTCAAGGCCACCGCCACCGCGCGCGAGGCGAACGGCGTGCGCAGCATCGAGGCCACGGGCACCGGGCAGGACCTGCGGCTGGGCCAGCAGGACGTCGACGGCGCGCTGTCGGGGACGACCCAGTTCCGCCTGTCGGCCGAGCAGGCGGGGCAGACGGTCACGGTGCGCGACCTGCAACTGACCAACGACCAGATGACCGCGAATGTCGAGGGCGTGCTGGCCGACACCGGCACCGACCTGACCGCGACCGCCGACATCCGCTCGCTCGCAGCCTTCGGCCGGGGCTGGCGTGGGGCGCTGCGGCTCGACGGGTCGCTGAAGGATGACGGGACCGGCGCGCGGGTGCTGGCGGTGGACGGCACTGGCACCGACCTCGCGCTGGGGCAGAAATCCGTGGACGGGGTGCTGGCGGGCGAGACGCGGCTGACCGTGCGCGGGACCGAGCGCGACGGGGTGCTGACCCTGACGCAGGCGGTGATCGACAACCCCCGCGCGCAGGCGGATGTAAAGGGCACCGTGGGCGGCGGGCAGACGGACCTGTCGGGGCGCGTGAACCTCGCCGATCTGTCGGCGCTGGGCCTCGGCTGGCGCGGCAGCTTCGCCGCCACGGGGCGGGTGAACGAAGAGCCGGGCGGGCTGCGCCGGCTGGTGCTCGACGGCACCGGCCACGACCTGTCGCTGGGGCAGGCGCAGGCTGACGGCGTGCTGGGCGGCGAGACCCGCGTGACCCTGCGCGGGACCGAACAGAACGGCGTGCTGACCATCGAGCAGGCGGTGATCGACAACCCGCGCACCAATGCCGACATCTCTGGCACCATCGGCGGCGGGCAGACCAACGTGCAGGGGCGTGTGAACCTTGCCGATCTCTCGGCGCTGGGGCTTGGCTGGCGGGGCAGCTTTGCCGCCACCGGCAGCTTTGCCGACGACGGCAGCGGCGTGCGCCGGCTGGTCGTGGACGGCACCGGCAACAACCTGTCGCTGGGCCAGGCCCAGGCCGACGCGGCGCTGGCCGGGCCGACCCGCCTGACGGTCCGCGGGGCCGAGCGCGACGGCGTCCTGACCCTCGAGGAGGCCGTGGTGGCCAGCGCCCGTCTGAACGCCACCGCCCGCGGCACCATCGGCGCCGGACGCACCGACGTGAGCGCGGACGTGCGCGCGGCGAGCCTCGCCTTTCTCGGCGGCGGCATCGACGGGGCGCTGAACGCCACCGCCCGGCTGGTGGACCAGGGCCGCGGCCGGCGCGTCACCGCCGAGGGCACCGCAAGCGGCCTGCGGATCGGCAACGAACGGGTCGATCCGCTGCTCGGCGGGCAGACGACCTTCGACCTCGCCGCGACCCAGTCGCCGGGCGGCGCGCTGAGCATCGAGCGGCTGAACGCCCGCAACGGCCAGCTGCGGCTCAGCGCCGACGGCAGCCCGCAGGCGGGGCTGAACGTCGATGCGGCGCTTTCGGACCTCGCGCTGGTGGTGCCGGGGCTACCGGGACCGGCGACGGTCGCCGGGACGGTGCGCCAGACCGCGGGGCGCTATGACATCAACCTGAACGCCACCGCGCCGGGCGGCACCCGCGCCACCATCGCGGGCAGCGCGGCGCAGGATTTCTCGACCGCCGACATCCGGGCGTCGGGGGTCAGCGATGCGGCGCTGGTGAACCCGCTTCTGCGGGTGCGCTCGATCGAGGGGCCGGTGGACTTCGACCTGCGGCTGGCCGGGCGCCCCGCGCTCGAGAACCTGAGCGGGCGGGTGAGCCTGCCGAACGCGCGGCTGTCGGACCCGAAGCTGGGGCTGCGGGTGGACAATCTCAGCGGCACCGCCGACCTGAACGGCGGGCTGATCCAGGTCAACGCGACCGGCAACGTCTCGGCCGGCGGGCGGGTGACGGTGAGCGGGCCGGTGGACCTGCGCGGGGGGACCGCGCTGGACCTGACGGCGCAGCTCGACGGCGTGGTGCTGCGCGACCCGAACCTCTACGAGACCCGGGTGGACGGGACCGTGCGCATCTCGGGCAACCCGGCGGACGGGCCGCTGGTGACCGGGACCGTGAACCTGGGCGAGACCGAGATCCGCATCCCCTCGACCGGGCTCGGCGGGGCGCGCGCGATCCCCGAGATCGTCCACCTGCGCGACCGCCCCCCGGTGCGCGGCACGCGGGCCAAGGCGGGCCTCCTTCCCTTCCCCTCCGCCGACAGTCGCATCGCGGGGATGACCGCGCCGCCCGCCACGCCACCCGCCAACCCGGCGCGGCTAGACCTGACCATCAACGCGCCGAATCAGGTGTTCGTGCGCGGCCGCGGGATCGACGCCGAACTCGGCGGCAGCCTGCGGCTGACCGGCACCGCGCGGAACATGATCCCGGTCGGCCAGCTCGAGCTGATCCGCGGCCGCATCGACCTGCTGGGCAAGCGCTTCGACATGACCGAGGGGCTGATCGAGTTGCAGGGCAGCATGATCCCCGTCCTGCGGCTGGTCGCCGAGACCCAGCAGGACGAGATCCTGACGCGCATCGTCGTCGACGGCGACATCCGCGAGCCCGAGATCACCTTCGAATCGGTCCCCGAACTGCCGGAAGAGGAGGTGCTCTCGCATCTGCTCTTCGGCCGCGGGCTGGACACCATCTCGCCCCTGCAGGCC
This sequence comes from Paracoccus panacisoli, assembly GCF_042435015.1. Taxonomy (NCBI): domain Bacteria; kingdom Pseudomonadati; phylum Pseudomonadota; class Alphaproteobacteria; order Rhodobacterales; family Paracoccaceae; genus Paracoccus; species Paracoccus panacisoli. The sequence continues at coordinate 149,505 of NZ_JBHMQU010000009.1, forward strand.
GCGCAACTCGCCAACGCGGTCGCGGTGCTGGCCGGGCGGGGCAGCGAGGGGATCGTGTCGAACCTGCGCGACTCGGTCGGGCTGGACGACCTCGACCTCGCCACCGACGACGAGGGGAACGTGACGGTCCGGGCCGGCAAGTACCTGACCCGCAACGTCTATACTGACGTGGCGGTGGATGCGGACGGGCGCTCGCGGATCAACCTGAACCTCGACGTGAACGATGCGGTGACCGCCCGCGGCTCGGTGGCGAGCGACGGGGAAAGCACGATCGGGGTGTTCTACGAGCGGGATTACTGAGCGTTGCCCGGGATGCCGCCGCGTCCCGGGGGGCTCATAATAGGGGACCGAGAGGCGGGCGACTGACGGATTGTCCCTGAGGCCTCGGGGGCATCGCTGCCGCCTCCGCCTCAAGAACAATCCGGCAGACGAACGATGGCTCGTCGCGTTGCAAGGGCGATCGTTAACAGCGGACCTTCAAACCCGAGTCTCGCAAGGCGCGGCGCGACCCTGTCGGCTGCACCTACCAACATACAACAAACACGCATCGGATAAACGTCCAATTTGTCTGGTTGGTCAATTTATCCTTGGGTCAGCCCGGGAAGTTTTCCCCCACCCTCCGACCCCACCCCATACGCGGGGCTCCGCTGCGCCGCAGCGGCGATCCTTGCGGGGCCGCCCGAGTTTCACTAAGCAGCGACCCTAGTCGGATTTGCGGGGCATCGTCAGTGGAACGCCGGGTTTTTCTGGGGGCGATGACCGCCGCCCTGTCGGTCGCAGCGACCGGCGCGCGGGCGCAGATGGCCGCCCCGCCCGAGGCCGAGGCCGTCGCGGCCCCCCCCGCCCCCTTCGGGTTCGAGGATGTGGCCCGAATCGCCGCCGACCTCGTGCGCGCCGATTACGTCCGCCTCCAAGCCAAGCTAACCCCGCCCTTCGCCGATCTCGGCTATGACGCCTACCGCGGCATCCGATTCCGGCGTGAGGCCGACCCCTGGCGCGACCTCGGCGGGTTCGGGCTGGACCTGCTGCCGCCGGGGATGCTGTTCACCGACCCGGTGCGGATCAACCTGATCGAGAACGGGGTGGCGCGGAACCTGCCCTTCGACCCGGCGGTGTTCGAGTTCTCGCCCGAGGGCTTCCCGCCCGACGCGGCCTCGGCCCCGCCCGGCGACATGGGCTGGTCCGGCTTCCGCCTGCGGACGGTGCTGAACCGGCCCGGCGTGCTGGACGAGATGGCGGTGTTCCAGGGCGCGAGCTACTTCCGCGCCATCGGCCGCGGCAACGTCTATGGCCTCTCGGCGCGCGGCCTCGCGCTCGGCACCGGCAGCGCCGCGGGCGAGGAGTTCCCGGCCTTCCGCGAGTTCTGGATCCGCACGCCCGAGCCGGGGGCCGCCTCGGTCACCGTGCTCGCGCTGCTCGACAGCCCGTCGGTCGCGGGCGCCTATGAGTTCGTCCTGACCCCCGGCGCCGATACCGCCGTCGCCACCCGCGCGGCGCTGTTCCCGCGGCGCGAGCTGACCGACGTGGGGATCGCGCCGCTCACCTCGATGTTCTGGTTCGGGCCCGCCGACCTCGGCAGCTTCGACGACTACCGCCCCGCGGTCCATGACAGCGACGGGCTGCAGATGGTGACCGGCAACGGCGAGCGGCTGTGGCGGGCGCTGGCCAACCCGGCCGCGCTGCAGATCTCGGCCTTCGCCGACCGCGACCCGCAGGGCTTCGGGCTGATGCAGCGCACCCGCGACTTCACCGCCTTCCAGGATGCTGAGGCCGCCTATGAGCGCCGCCCCTCGGCCTGGGTCGCCCCGCAGGGCGGCTGGGGCGAGGGCCGCGTGGTGCTGGTCGAGATCCCGGTCGAGAGCGAGTTCCACGACAACATCGTCGCGTTCTGGCAGCCCGGCCAGCCGCTCGCCCCCGGCGTGCGCCACGACTTCGCCTATGAGCTGAGCCTCGGTTTCGCGCCCGGCGACAACGACCCGGCGGCGCAGGTGCGCCAGTCGCGGTCGGGGGCCTCGATCAACGGCAAGGGCGCGCGCAGCTTCGTCATCGACTTCGACCTCGCCCCGTTCGAGGGCCAGCCCGACCCCGAGCCGGTGGTCACCACCTCGGCCGGCGAGGTCCGCCACCCCTATGTCGTCCGCCTGCCGGCCGAGGGGGTGCTGCGGCTCTCGTTCGAGTTCGTGCCCGGCGGCGCCGACCTGGCCGAGCTCTCCGCGCGGCTCGACAGCGCCCAGCTGCGGATGAGCGAGACCTGGCTTTACCGCTGGACGCGGGGCTGACCGGGGTGCTGGAAACCGGCGCCCCGGCGGCCGGCGTGCCCCAGCCCCTTGCCGCAGACGCCCCGGCGGATGCGGCCGCGCACCTGTCCGGGCAGTCGTCCGGGCACCCGCCCGCCACCCCGCCCGAAGCACCGCTGGCGATGCCGGCGCAGGATTTCCGCGCCGCCCCGCCCCCCGGCCCGCCGCGCCTGCCCCCGGCCCCCGAGGTGGTGCTGGCGCGCGTCATCGCCTTCGGCGGCGCGGCGCTGATCGTGGCGCTGGGCTTCTGGCAGATGCTGCTCGTCTTCGGCGACCGCATCCAGCCGCTGCAATGGGCGCTGCTCGGGTTCTTCACCCTGACCTTCGGCTGGGTCGGGTTCAGCTTCTGCTCGATGCTCGCGGGCCTCGTCGCCCGCGCCCCCGCCACCCCCGCCGACCCGGGCACCGCCCGCGTCGCCGTGGTGATGCCGGTCTATCACGAGGACCCCGCCGAAAGCCTCGGGCTGCTCGGCGCGCTCGCCGACGAGATGGCCGCCGCGGGCCTCGCCGGGCGGGCCGAGATCTTCATCCTCTCGGACAGCCGCGACCCGGCGTTCTTCGCCGCCGAGACGCTCGCCGTCGCCACCCTGCGCGAGACCTGCCCGCTGCCGGTCTGGTACCGCCGCCGCACCGACAACACCGGGCGCAAGGCCGGCAACATCGCCGAGTTCGTGCGCCGCTGGGGCGGGCGCTACGACCAGATGGTGGTGCTCGACGCCGACAGCGTGGTGTCGGGCAGGGTGGTGGCCGAGATGAGCGCCCGGATGGCCGCCGATCCGGCGCTGGCGCTGATCCAGACCATCCCGATGCTGGTCGGCGGGCAGACGCTCTTCGCCCGGGTGATCCAGTTCGCCGGCCGTGTCTACGGCCCGCCCATCGCCCGCGGCGTCGCCGCCTGGTCGGGCGACAACGGCAATTTCTGGGGCCACAACGCGATGATCCGCGTCCACGCCTTCGCCGCCTGCTGCGGCCTGCCCGAACTGCCGGGCGAGCCGCCCTTCGGCGGCACCATCCTCTCGCATGACTTCGTCGAGGCCGCGCTCTTGCGGCGCGCGGGCTGGAAGGTGCGGCTCGACTGGGACCTGCGGGCGAGCTACGAGGGCAGCCCGCCGACGCTGCTCGACATGGCGGTGCGCGAGCGGCGCTGGGCGCAGGGCAACCTGCAGCACCTGCGGCTGATCGGGGCGCGGGGGTTCTCGGCCATCAGCCGGGTGCATTTCACCATCGGCATCCTCGGGTTCCTGATGAGCCCGATCTGGCTTGCCATGATCCTCGTCGGGCTGGCCCTGACCGCCAAGGTGATCCTGTCGCGGCCCGAGTATTTCCCGCGCACCTACCAGCTCTTCCCCGACTGGCCGACCTTCGATTCCGTCCGCATGACGTGGCTGTTCGCGGCCGCGATGGCGCTGCTGCTGCTGCCCAAGTTCGTGGCCGTCGGCCGCGCCTGGCGCCGCCCGCTGGCCGCCAACGCGGGCGGGCGGTCGCGGACCCTCGCCTCGGCGCTGTTCGAGATCCTGCTCTCGGCGCTGATCGCCCCGGTCCAGATGCTGATCCAGACCCGCCAGATCGCCGAGATCCTCTCGGGCCGCAACTCGGGCTGGGAAAGCCAGGTCCGCAAGGGCTCGATGCCGCCGTGGCGGCTGGTGCTCAGGCGGCATGGCATCCACGTCGCCTCGGGGCTGGCGATCCTGATCGTGGTGGCGATGCTGTCGCCCGGCCAACTCATCTGGCTGTCGCCGATCCTCGCGGGGCTGATCCTCGCGCCGGCCATCTCGCGCTGGACGGCCTCGCCGGTGTTCGGACGCTGGGCGCGGATGGCCGGCCTCTTGGTCACGCCGGAAGAGCGGCGGGTCCCCCCGATCATCGCCGCCGCCACCGCCGAGGCCCGGCGCCTGCGCCGCGACGACGACCCGACCGCCGCGCTCGGCGCCGACGCCGGGCTGCGCGCCCGC
>NZ_JBHMQU010000010.1:0-46671 GCF_042435015.1 Paracoccus panacisoli
CGCGGCGAGGCCGCCCGCGAGCTCGAGGCCCGCGCCGCCGAGCGCGAGGCCGAGCGCGCCACCTCGGACGCGCGCGAGACCCGCGCCGTGGCCGAGGCCCGTGTCGAGGCCGCGCGCGAGACCGCCGCCCAGGCCACCGCGCGCATCACCGAGGATACCGGCGAGACGCCCGAGGCGCTGGCCGAAGCGCTTGGTGACACCGAGGCCCTGCCCGCCGCGGCGGCGCTCGAGGCCGAGATCGCCCGGCTGCGCGCCGCCCGCGATGGGCTCGGCCCCGTCAACCTGCGCGCCGACGAGGACAAGCGCGCGCTCGAGGCCGAGCGGGCGGCGCTGGCGGCGGAAAAGGACGACCTCACCGCCGCGATCCACAAGCTGCGCGCCGCCATCGGCGGGCTGAACCGCGAGGGCCGGGCGCGGCTGCTGGCGGCCTTCGACACCGTCAACGCCAACTTCGCCACGCTCTTCACCCATCTCTTCGGCGGCGGCGAGGCGCGGCTGGTGCTGGTCGAATCCGACGACCCGCTCGAAGCCGGGCTCGAGATCCTCGCCCAGCCGCCGGGCAAGAAGCTGTCCACCCTCAGCCTGCTGTCGGGGGGCGAGCAGACGCTGACCGCGCTGGCGCTGATCTTCGCGGTGTTCCTGGCCACCCCCGCCCCGATCTGCGTCCTGGACGAGGTGGACGCACCGCTCGACGACGCCAACGTGGGCCGGTTCTGCGACCTGCTGGACGAGATGACCCGGCGCACCGACACCCGCTTCCTGATCATCACCCACCACGCCGTGACCATGAGCCGGATGGACCGGCTGTTCGGGGTGACGATGGTGGAACAGGGGGTGAGCCAGCTCGTCAGCGTGGATTTGCGCCGGGCCGAGGCGCTGGTCGCCTGACCCGGCCGGTGGCGCTTGTGGCGGCGTGGGGAGCCTCCGGCGGGGATATTTGGGTCCAGCCCGAGGGGGCGCGCGGCAATGGCATCCCGGGCGGCGGCTTGCTAGGCTCGCGCCGACCCAAACCGGAGGAGCCCGCGATGTCCATCGACGCCCGCCTGACCGAACTCGGCCTGACCCTGCCCGACGCGCCTGCGCCCGCGGCGAACTATGTGCCCCATGTCCAGTCGGGCAACCTGCTGTTCGTCTCGGGGCAGATTTCCGCGGGCCCGGACGGGCTGATCCGCGGCCGGCTGGGCGAGGACATGGACGTGGCCGCGGGCGCGGCGGCCGCGCGGGCCTGCGGGCTGGCGCTGCTGGCGCAGGCGCGGGCGGCCGCGGGATCGCTCGACCGGATCGCGCGGGTGGTGAAGCTGACCGGCTTCGTCGCCTCGACGCCTGAGTTCACCGACCAGCCCGAGGTCATCAACGGCTGCTCGGACCTGATGGTCGAGGTCTTCGGCGACCGCGGCCGCCACGCCCGCGCCGCCGTCTCGGCCGCGGCGCTGCCGCGCGGGGTCGCCGTCGAGATCGAGGCGATCTTCGAGCTCGGCTGATGCTGCACCCCGACTTCCTGACCCGCCCGCTCGCCCATCGTGGGCTGCACGGGCCGGGCGTGCCCGAGAATTCGCTGGCCGCCTTTCACGCCGCCATCGCCGGCGGCTGGGGGATCGAACTCGATGTCCAGCCCGCCGAGGACGGCACGCCGCTGGTGTTCCACGACTACGAGCTGACCCGGCTGACCGGCGACGGTGGCGTGGTCGCGGCGCTCTCGGTCGCCGAGGCGGCGGGGCGGCGGCTTCTGGGCACGGACGAGGGCATCCCGACGCTCGCGGCGGTGCTGGCGCTGGTCGCGGGCCGGGTGCCGGTGCTCATCGAAATCAAGGACCAGTCCGGCGATCTCGGCCCCGACATGGGCGAGCTGCCGCTGGCCGTGGCGGCGCTGGCGGCCGGCTATGCCGGGCCGCTGGCGGTCATGTCCTTCAACCCCCACGCCGCCGAGATGGTCCACCGCGCCGCCCCCGGCGTGGCCGTCGGGCTGACGAGCTGCGCGTTTCCGGCCGACGACTGGCCGGGCGTGCCGGCCGGGCGGCGGGCGGCGCTGGCGCGGCTCGAGGATTTCGACCGGGCGGGCGCGTGTTTCGTCTCGCACGACCGCGCGGACCTTGCGAACCCGGCCGTGACCGGGTTGTCCGCGCGCGGGGTGCCGGTGCTCTGCTGGACCGTCCGCTCGGCCGAACAGGAACAGGCGGCGCGCCGCGTCGCCGCCAACATCACATTCGAGGGCTATACCCCATGCGCACCCTGATCACCGGCGGCACCCGTGGCATCGGCCGGGCAACGGCGCTTGACTGCGCCGCCCGCGGCTGGCCGGTCGCGCTCGGCTATCGCGGCAACGCCGAGGCGGCCGAGGCGACGCTGGAGGCGGTCCGGGCCGCGGGCGGCACCGGCGCGGCCTTCGCCGCCAACGTGGCCGACGCGGGCGAGGTCGCGCGGCTCTTCGACGAGGCCACGGCCGCGATGGGCGGGCTCGACGCGGTGGTGGTCAACGCGGGCATCGTCTTCCCGGTGATGCCGCTGGCCGAGATGGACCCCGACCGGATCGCGCGCATGGTGCAGGTGAACCTGACCGGCGCGCTCTACCAGGCGCGCGAGGCGGCGCGGCGGCTGCCCGACGGCGGCACGATCGTCTTCGTCTCGTCGGTGGCGGCACGGCTCGGCTCGGCCGGGAAATACGTGGACTACGCCGCGACCAAGGGCGGGGTGGACACACTGACCATCGGGCTTTCGCAGGAACTCGCCCCGCGCCGCATCCGCGTGAACGGCGTCCGCCCCGGCATCATCGACACCGAGATCCACGCCGACGGGGGCGAGCCCGACCGCGTGGCCCAGGTCGGCGCCCGCCTGCCCTTCGGCCGCGCCGGTCAGGCCGAGGAGGTCGCGGCCGCGATCACCTGGCTGATCTCGGACGCGGCGAGCTATGTCTCGGGGGCGATCCTCGACGTGGCCGGGGCGCGCTGAGCCTCAGCCGGCGGCGGTGTCGAGCCCCGCGGCCAGCACCGCGTGCAGCGCCACGGGGTCGTCGTTGGCGCGCAGCTTGGCCCGCAGCTCGGGGTCGCGCAGCGTGCGGCTGACCAGCGCCAGCGCCTTGAGATGCTCGACCCCCGGGCTTTCGGGGGCGAGCAGCGCAAACACCAGATCGACGGGCTGGCGGTCCACCGCGTCGAAGTCGAGCGGCTTTTCCAGCCGCAGGAACAGCCCCGCCACCCGCTCGAGCCCGGCGATCCGCGCGTGCGGCAGCGCCACCCCCTGCCCGACGCCGGTCGCCCCCAGGCTCTCGCGTTCCTGCAGCGCGTCGAGCGTCTGCGGCGCGCTGACCCCATAGGCCTGCGCGGCCATGTCGGCGAGGTCGTGGAACAGCCGCTTCTTCGAGGTCGCCTGCGCCTGCGACCGGACCGCCGCGGTGGAAAGAATGTCAGCGATCCGCATCGGTCAACGCCTGCCTCGTGTCGTCCGGCCCATCCGCCGGACCGTCATCCGCGGCGGTCTAGCATCGCAGCGCCCTGCTGCGCCAGCCGCCCCTGCGCCGCGGGCGGCGCGGCGGGGAACGATGCCGCCCCCGCCGCGCCCCCCGGCGCGCCGTCAGGCGAGGTTGCGCGGGTCGATCCAGCCCACGTTGCCGTCGTCGCGGCGGTGGACCACGTTCACCCCGCCGTGCTTCTCGTTGCGGAAGACCAGCATCGGCGCGCCCGCCAGCTCCATCTGCATGACCGCGTCACCGACCGAGAGGGTGGGCACCCTGAGTTCGGTCTCGGCCACGATCAGCGGCTGCAGCCCGTCCTCGGCCTGATCCTCCCACGCGTCCTCGTCGGCAGAGAGGACGTAGCTCGGGGCGGCGGCGAAGACGACCGGCTCGGTCCGGTCCTTGTGGTGGTCCTTGAGCCGGCGCTTGTAGCGGCGCAGCTGCTTGTCCATCTTCTCGCGGCACTTCTCGAAGGCCGCGTAGATGTTGTCGGGGTCGGCGGCGCGGGCCTGCACCGTCAACCCGGTCGAGAGATGCACGACCCCGTCGCAGGCGAGGTTGTGGGCGTCACGCGAAAAGATGACCGTGGCGTCGGTGGGCCGCTGCTGGTATTTCTCGAACACCTCCTCCAGCTCGGCCTTGACGTGGGTCATGAGCGCTTCGCCCACGTCGATCTGCTTGCCACTGATCTGATAACGCATGAGTTTTTCCTTTCGGGTTCCCGAATGGCGACCGGCGGCGGCCGGCCGTCGGAGGCGCGGGGAAATACCCGCCCCCTTCCTTCATTTGGGGACAGCCCCGGGATCAAGTCAACGCCCGGCAGGAAACCGCCGGCGCGGGGGCGGTTCGGAACCCCGCCGCGCGGCGGGCGGTTTTTCCCCTGATGCGACGGGTCCGCCCGTCCGGGCGCAGGCCCCTTGGGGCGCGCGCCACGCTGCCACGCCGCGGGGACGCGCGCCGCCCCCGCCCGCTACGACAGGAGTCCCTCGGATGACCCCCTCCGCGCCGAACCGCCGCCCGTTCACACCCCGCCAACCCGCCCGGCTGGCGCTGCCGGTCCTGCTGTCGGGCCTGCTGCTGCCCGGCCTCGCCGGCGCGCAGACCGCCGCGCCGGGCGCTGCGGCGGGTGACACCGCGCCGCCCGCCGTGACCCTTCCGGCCCCGGCGCCCGGCGGCAGCGCGGCCTCCGGTGCGGCCGCAACCCCTGCACCCGAGGCATCCGCCGCGACGACCGACACCCCTGCGACCGAGGCGCCCGCGCCCGATGCGACAGCCCCGGCCACTTCGACCGAAGCGGCCACGGACGGAACCCCGCCCGCCCCGGCCGACGCGACCGCGCCAGAGGCTGCCACCCCGGCCACCGACGCCGCGCCGCCCGCCCCCGCCGACACCGCCTCCGCAACGCCCACCACCGAGCCCACCGCCGCGACCTGCCCCGCCCTCGGCGTCATCGACGCCCAGCAGGCGCAGATCGACAAGGTGCTGGGCCTCGCCAAGGACGGGCTGGTCCCGGACCAGGCGGTGACCACTCTCTACGCCAACCTCGCCCGCGACGCCGATGCGGCGATGAAGGACACGCCCTTCGATGCCGCCTGCTACCGTGCCATCGGCAGCCGCGCCGACCAGCTTGACGAGGCCGACGGCCCCGACCGCAACGAGGCGCGGCTGCTGCACGACCGCGTGACCGCGGCGGTGCGCCGCCAGTGCGAGGCGGTGACGGACGCCGCGGGCCTGACCGCCTGCGTTACCGACGTGACCGAGGGGTTGGGCCACGGGTTCACCGCCCAGACTGTGACCGCGATGATGTCGGCCCTGCCGCTGCGCGACGTCACGCTGACGGACGCGGAAAGCCGGGCGTTCCTGACGCTGCTGAAGGAGAAGGCCGAGGCCGGGGCGATCCCGGACGGGCAGCGCGCCGACGCCACGCGCAAGCTGTTGGGCCTCTGACCGGGCGCCGCCCGCCGGGGCGGCGCCGTCACGGACGCGGGCGCCACGGCACCCGCGTTCCCCCGCGTCAGCCCATCGAGAATCCTTCGCCCAGATAGACCTCGCGGACCCGCGGGTCGGCCACGATCTCGGAGGTGGTGCCCGACATCAGCACCGCGCCGTCGTGCAGGATATAGGCCCGGTCCACGATCCCCAGCGTCTCGCGGACGTTGTGATCGGTGATCAGCACGCCGATCCCGCGGGTCTTGAGGTCGTGCACCAGCCCCCGGATCTCGCCCACGGCGATCGGATCGACCCCGGCGAAGGGCTCATCCAGCAGCAGGAAGGCCGGGTCCGCGGCGAGGCAGCGGGCGATCTCGACCCGGCGCCGCTCACCGCCCGAAAGCGCCAGCGCCGGGGCCTGCCGCAGATGGCCGATCGAGAAATCCCCGAGCAGTTCCTCGAGCCGGTCACGGCGGCGGTGCCGGTCCGGCATCGCCACTTCGAGCACGGCGAGGATGTTCTGCTCGACCGTCAGGCCGCGGAAGATCGACATCTCCTGCGGCAGGTAGCCGATCCCGAGCTGCGCGCGCCGGAACATCGGCAGCGCCGAAGCGTCGCGCCCGTCGATCAGCACCCGTCCCGCGTCGGGCATGACCAGCCCGGCGATGCAATAGAAGCAGGTCGTCTTGCCCGAGCCGTTCGGCCCGAGCAGCGCCACCACCTCGCCCCGCGCCAGCCGCAGCGACACGTCGCGGATCACCGGCTTGTTGCGATAGGACTTGCGCAGCCCCTCGACGTCGAGCCCGTCCTGCCGCCCGTCGCGGGGCGTCATCCGCGCGCCCGACTGCCCGGCGGACTGCGCGCCCGACTGCGTGTCCCGCGGCGCCAGCGTCGCACCCTGCATCAGTTGCCGCCGGGTTGCAGGACCGAGCGCACGCGGCCCGCGACATTCGCGGTGCCATCGGTCAGGTTGACCTCGATCCGGTCGCCGGCGAGCACGCTCTGGCCCTGGGTCACGATGGCGTTGCCGGTCAGCACGATGTTGCCCGAGGGGACGTCATAGACCGCCTCGGCGGCCTCGGCGGCGTCGGGGCCGTTGACGAGCGTGACCTTGCCCTTGGCGTTCAGCGACTGGATCTTCTGCTGCCCGCCCGCCGCATAGGTCACCGTGACCGTCTCGGCCGAAAGCCGCATCTCGCCCTGCCCGATCAGCACGTTGCCGGCGAACGTGGCCTGCCCGGTGGACTGGTCGACGCGCAGGCTGTCGGCGGTGACCTCGACCGGGGCCGAGGTATCGGCCTTGATGCCGCCGAAGGCCACCGTCTGGGCAACCGCGGGCAGCGCGCCGAGGGTGGCGCCCAGCACGACGCCGAGCAGCGAGGCACGACGGGAAACGAGGGCGCGGCGGGGCAGGACTGGCAACATTCGTGTCTCCCGAAGCCCCGGGGTGCGGCGGCCTGCGCGGGCGGGACGCTCGCACGGGCGCGCGCAGGCGGGGTCAGGGGCGGTATAGCAGACGCACGCCCCGGTTCAATTCAAGAACCTGTCGGTCCTGCGGGTCGGCGGCATAGACCATCCCGCCGGCGGTCAGCTCGCCGAAGGGCGCGGTCACGGCCACGCCCTCGTCGGCCACCACCCGGCTGGCGCCGGTGTCTGCGGCGATCCGCGGCGCGGTCAGCCGCCAGCCCGAGGACAGCGCCATGTCCACGTCGCCCGACAGCGTAATGGCTTGGCCCTCCTGCGCGGCCTCGGCGGCGGTCACCCGCGCCTCGACCCCGTCCCGTGCCCGCCAGTCCAGCGCCACCTGCTGCGCCCGCCCGTCCGAGCCCGAGGGGTCGGCGCGCGCGGCGGTCACCGTGACCGTCGCCCCGTCCGGGGTGACGGTGGAATACTCGGGCGCGGTGATGCCGGGGCTGCGGGCCAGATCCTCGATCCGGCCCTCGGCATAGGGGATGCGCGCCTCGGGGTCGGGCGAGCGGCCGAGCAGGAACAGCACCGACAGGATCGCCAGCGCCACCAGCGGCAGGATCACCCGCAGCCAGCGGACGATCCGGGTGCGGCGGCCCAGCGCGCCGGGCATCTCAGACCATCCCGGCGCGCAGGCAGTCGTGGATGTGCAGGATGCCGGCCGGGCGGCCGTCCTCCTCGACCGCGAAGAGGCAGGTGATCTTGCGCGCCTGCATCTCGGCCAGCGCCGCCTCGGCCAGCGCGCCGGGGGCGATGGTGCGCGGCGCCCGGGTCATCACCTCGGCCGCGGAATGGGTCAGCAGCCCGTCCATGTGCCGCCGCAGGTCGCCGTCGGTGATGATCCCCACCAGCCGCCCGTCCGGGCCGGTCACCCCGGTGACGCCGAAGCCGCGGGCGCTGATCGTCAGTAGCGCCTCGGCCATCGGCGCCGCTTCGGGGACCAGCGGCATGTCGTCGTGCATCAGGTCGCCCACCCGCGCCAGCCGCGCCCCCAGCTTGCCGCCGGGGTGGAAATTGCGGAAATGCTCGGGCGTGAACTTGCGGTGCGCCATCAGCGCCACCGCCAGCGCGTCGCCCAGCGCCAGCGTCATGGTGGTCGAGGTGGTGGGCACGATGCCGGTGCCGCAGGCCTCCTCGGCCGCGGGCAGCAGCAGCGCCACGTCCGACTGGCGCAGCAGGGTCGAGCCGTCGCGCCCGGCCACCCCGATCAGCGGGATCTGGAAGCGGCGGGTGTGGGCCACGATGTCGGCGATCTCGGGCGTCTCGCCCGAGTTCGACAGCACCAGCACCACGTCGCCGCGCGTCACCATCCCCAGGTCGCCGTGGCTCGCCTCGGCGGGGTGGACGAACTGCGCCGGTGTCCCGGTCGAGGCGAGCGTCGCCGCGATCTTGCGCCCGACGTGGCCCGACTTGCCCATGCCCGAGACCACCACCCGGCCGGTGGCATCCAGGATCAGCCGCAGCGCCGCGTCGAAGGGCGCGGCGAGCGGGCCGGTCAGCGCCGCCTCGAGGGCGGCGAGCCCGGCGGCCTCGGTGCGGATCACCCGCCGGGCGGTATCGAGATGCGTTTCCATCGGCCCGATCTAGTGATGGAAGATGTCGCGTTCATCCCCCCAGCCCAGCAGGTCCAGCCGCGCCCGGGTGGGAAGGAAGTCGAAACAGGCCTGCGCCAGCTCGCTGCGCCCCTCGCGCGCCAGCCGCGCCTCGAGCGCGGCCTTGAGGGGGTGCAGGTGCAGCACGTCCGACGCGGCATAGTCGAGCTGCGCCTGCGTCAGCACCTCGGCGCCCCAGTCGCTCGTCTGCTGCTGCTTGCTGACATCGACGCCCACGAGGTCGTTCAGCAGGTATTTCAGCCCGTGCCGGTCGGTGAAGGTCCGCACCAGCTTGGACGCGACCTTGGTGCACCACACCGGCGCCGTCGAGACGCCGAACGCACGCTCGAGCGCCGCGATGTCGAAGCGGGCGAAGTGAAAGAGCTTGAGCACCGCCGGATCGGCCAGCATCCGGGTCAGGTTCGGCGCCTCGGTCTGCCCCTGCGCGATCTGCACCAGATGCGCGTCCCCGTCGCCGCCGCTCATCTGCACGAGGCACAGCCGGTCGCGCCGCGGGTCGAGGCCCATCGTCTCGGTGTCGATGGCGACCACCGGCCCGAGGTCGAGCCCGTCCGGCAGGTCGCGGTGATAGAGATGGATGGTCATGGGGGCGTCCCTCGCAGCGCTCAAGCCCCGCGTTTGCCCCCGCGAGGGCCCCGCGTCAACTCGGGCCCGCCCCCCGGACGCCGTCATGGGCAGGGCGCCGCCGGGCCGGAGTAGCCGGGCCGGAAGGACGCGGTGACGTCCTTCCGGCCGAGCCACCCTACGGAGAGCCTCCTCAGCCCCCGGTGCCGCTGCCGCCGGTGGCGGCGTAGCACTCGCCGGTGATGTAGCTGGCCTCGTCCGAGGCGAGCAGCACGTAGATCGGCGCGATCTCGACCGGCTGGCCGGGGCGGCCGAGCGGGCTGTCGGCGCCGAACTCGGGCAGCTTCTCCTTGAACTGCCCGCCCGAGACCTGCAGCGCGGTCCAGAACGGCCCCGGCGCCACGGCGTTCACCCGGATGCCCTTGGGGGCGAGCTGCTTGGCCAGCGCCTGCGCAAAGGCGCGGTTGGCGGCCTTGGTCTGGGCATAGTCGAAGAGATGCGCCGAGGGCGAGAACGCCTGCACCGACGAGGTGATGATGATCGAGGCCCCGCGCTTCAGCGACGGCAGCGCCTGCTGGGCCATCCAGAACGGCGCGTAGATGTTGGTCTTGATCGTGGCGTCGAAGGCGTCCGAGGTGATGTCGGCGATCGACTCCTCGGCCTGCTGGCGGCCGGCGTTCAGGACCAGCACCTCGAGCCCGCCGAGCCCCTTCACCGCGTCATCGACCACCTTGCGGGCGGCGGTTTCGTCGCGGAGGTCGGCGGGCAGGGCCAGCGCCTTGCGCCCCTCGGCCTCGATCAGCGCGATGACCGATTGCGCGTCGGACTCCTCGTCCGGGTGATAGCTGATCGCCACGTCCGCGCCCTCGCGCGCGAAGGCGATCGCCGCGGCCCGGCCGATGCCGCTGTCGGCGCCGGTGAGCAGCGCCCGCTTGCCGGTCAGGCGGCCGTGGCCCGTGTAGCTCGTCTCGCCGTGGTCGGGCAGCGGGTCCATCTTCTCGACAAGCCCCGGCCAGGGCTGCTGGTCGTCGGAATAGGGGTTGAGCGGCAGCCGCGGGTCGCGGATCGCGCCCGAGCGATGCGGCGGCAGAACGGGCTTTGCGTCGTCAGAGGACATGGCGGCGATCCTTTCGCGGTGGGTCGGTTGCGCCGGGCCAACGCCCCCGCCCCGGCCCCGTTCCGCAGGCCAACCTTTGTCAGGCGCGCCTCAGTCCACCCGCGGCGGGGGCGGGGTGGCGGGGGTGCGGCGGCGGCGGATCGCGGCACGGTACTCGGCGTCGAAGTAGCGCACCACCACCCCCAGCGCCGCCGCCAGCGGCACCGCGAGCAGCAGCCCGGCGAAGCCGAAGAGCGCGCCACCCACCGCGAGCGCCAGCAGCAGCCCCACTGGATGCAGCTTGACGCTGTCGCCGACGATCCGGGGGGTGACGATGTTGCCCTCGATCAGCTGGCCGAGGACGAACACCACCGCGACCCCCGCGACCCGCCACCAGTCGCCCCAGAACTGCACCACCGCCACCCCGGTCGCCAGCAGGAACCCCGAGAACGAGCCGAGATAGGGGATGAAGTTCAGTACCCCCGAGGTGATGCCGATCAACAGCCCGTAGTTCAGCCCCATGGCCATCAGCACCGTGGAATAGAACGTCGCCAGCAGCGCCCCCACGATCATCTGCCCGCGCACGAAGCCGGTCAGCACGTCGTCGATGTCGCGGGCGATGCGGCGGATGGTCGGCGCCCGCTCGGGCGGCAGGCGGCGGTTGACCCCGGCCACCAGCCGGTCCCAGTCATAGAGCAGATAGATCGCCACCGCCGGCGTGGCGATGAAGACGAAGATCGTCCCCACGGCGCTGATGACGGTGGACAGCGTCCCGCCCAGCATCCCCAGCGCCGTCTGGCGCAGCCGCTCGAACGCGTCGGTGATGATGATCCTGAGGAAGCTGCCGTCCTCCATCAGCTCGGGGAAGCGCTCGTTGAGCAGATCGAACCCCATCCGCACCGTGTGCGGCAGCGCCTCGACCGCCTGGCGCAGCTGGATGAGTAGCGCGGGCAAGAGCCACAGCGCGGCCGCCGCCAGCGCCGCGAAGATGGTCAGCGCGATCACCCCCACCGCCCAGCGCCGCCCGAAGCCCAGCCGTTCGAGCCGGTCGGCCACGGGGTCGAGGAAATAGGCGATGGCGGTGCCCAGCACGAAGGGGGTCAGCACGCCGCTCACCCGGCCGACCAGCCAGACGAGAAGGGCGATCCCGAGGATCGCCCAGATCGTGCGCGGCCTGACCATCACCAGCATCTGACGCCCCCTCGGATCGGCGGAACGCTAGCCCAGCGCCTCGGGCCGGGCAACGGGGGACCGGGGGGGGACCGGGGCCGCGAGGGGTCACCCCCGACCGGCCCGCCCGGCGTCTCTCTGGCCCCAAGACCCATCGGACCGGCCGCGCCGCCGCCCCGTTGCCGGGGCGACGCGCCGCCTCACTCGGCCGGCACTGCCGCGAGGTCGCCCGTCTCGGCCAGCGGGTGCTTGAGATGCGGCAGCATCTCGCGCGGGCAGAGCTGGACGAAATGCGCCCGCTCGCGGTCCCAGTCGGCCAGGATGTCGGCCGCCCGGCGCGAGCCGGTCTCGGCCGCGTGCCGCTCGATCAGGCCCTTGAGCTGCGATTCCCAGTGCGGCGTCGTGACCGGGCAGGAGACCAGCGTCTCGGCGTTCACATAGTCGAGCGCCACGCCCTCGGGGTCATAGAGATACGCCATCCCCCCGGTCATCCCGGCGCCGAAATTGGCGCCGATGCGGCCGAGGATCACCGCAACCCCGCCGGTCATGTATTCGCAGCCGTTGGTGCCGCAGCCCTCGATCACCACGGTGGCGCCCGAGTTGCGGACCGCGAAGCGCTCGCCCGCGCGGCCGGCGGCGAACAGATGCCCCGCCGTCGCGCCGTAGAGGACCGTGTTGCCGATGATCGTGTTGTCGGCCGCGACCAGCGGGCTGTCCATCGGCGGCTTGACGACGATCACGCCGCCCGACAGGCCCTTGCCCACATAGTCGTTGGCGTCGCCCGACACCTCGATCTTCAGTCCCGGCGCGGCAAAGGCGCCGAGCGACTGCCCGGCCGAGCCGGTCAGCCGGATCGTCAGGTGATCGGGCTGCAGGCTGTTCCGCATCCCGAACTTCTGCACGATCAGCGACGAGGTGCGCGTGCCGATGGTCCGGTGGGTGTTCCGCACCGCATAGGACAGCTGCATCTTCTCGCCGTCCTCGAAGAACCGCGCCGCATCGCGGGCGATCTCGGCATCGAGCGTGTCGAGCACCGCGTTCCGGGGCTTCGAGCGGTCGTAGACGATCTTGTCCGACCCATCGACGGTGATGAGCAGCGGGTTGAGGTCCAGATCGTCGAGGAACGCCGACCCGCGGCTCACCTGCGTCAGCAGGTCCGCCCGCCCGATCACCTCGTCCAGCGACCGCGCGCCGATGGACGCGAGGATCTCGCGCACCTCCTGCGCGTAGAAGGTGATCAGGTTCACCACCTTGTCGGCCGAGCCGGTGAACATCGCGCGCAGGCGCTCGTCCTGCGTGCAGACGCCGACCGGGCAGGTGTTCGACTGGCACTGGCGCACCATGATGCAGCCCATGGCGATCAGCGCGGCGGTGCCGATGCCGTATTCCTCGGCCCCCATCATCGCCGCCATGACGATGTCGCGCCCGGTCCGCAGGCCGCCGTCGGTGCGCAGCGTCACCCGGTCGCGCAGGCGGTTCATCGCCAGCACCTGATGGGCCTCGGTCAGCCCCATCTCCCACGGCAGGCCCGCGAACTTGATCGACGTCGCGGGCGAGGCGCCGGTGCCGCCGTTGTGGCCCGAGATCAGGATGATGTCGGCCTTGGCCTTCGCCACCCCGGCCGCGATGGTGCCGACGCCCGAGCCGGCCACCAGCTTGACCGTGATCTTGGCGCGCGGGTTGATCTGCTTCAGGTCATAGATCAGCTGCGCGAGGTCCTCGATCGAGTAGATGTCGTGGTGCGGCGGCGGCGAGATCAGCGTCACGCCGGGGGTGGAGTGCCGCAGCCGCGCGATCAGGCTCGTGACCTTCATCCCCGGCAGCTGCCCGCCCTCGCCGGGCTTGGCGCCCTGCGCGACCTTGATCTCCAGCTCCTCGCAGGCGTTCAGATATTCCGCCGTCACCCCGAACCGGCCCGAGGCGACCTGCTTGATCTTCGCGCACGGGTTGTCGCCGTTCGGCAGAGGGTGGGAGTGCGCCGGGTCCTCGCCCCCCTCGCCCGAATCGGACTTCGCCCCGATCCGGTTCATGGCGATGTTCAGCGTCATGTGCGCCTCGGGGCTGAGCGCCCCCAGCGACATCCCCGGCGTCACGAAGCGCTTGCGGATCGCGGTGATGCTTTCCACCTCTTCGATGGGCACGGGCTTGCCCAGCGGCTTGATGTCCAGCAGGTCGCGGATGTGGATCGGCGGGTTCGCCCGCATCGCAGCCGAAAACTGCTTCCACACCTCGTAGCTCGCCTTCTCGCAGGAGAGTTGCAGCAGCCGCATGGTCGAGGCTTCCCAGGCGTGCTTCTCGCCCGAGCGGCGGGCCTTGTAGAACCCGCCCACCGGCAGCAGCTCGGCGGCGTCCGTGTGCCAGCCCTTGTGGTGGATCTCTTCCAGCTTCGCCTGCAGCCCGTGCAGGCCGATCCCCGAGATGCGGCTTTGCATCCCCGGGAAATACTCGGCGACCATCGCCCGGCTCAGGCCCACCGCCTCGAAGTTCAGCCCGCCGCGATAGGACGACAGGACCGAGATCCCCATCTTGGCCATGATCTTGAGCAGCCCCTGGTCGATGGCGTCGCGGTAGCGCCGCATCGCCTCGACCAGATTGCCCGACAGCAGGCCGCGCTCGATCCGGTCGGCGATGGTGTCCTGGGCCAGATACGGGTTCACCGTGGTCGCCCCGCAGCCGATCAGCACCGCGAAGTAATGCGGGTCGATGCACTCGGCCGACCGCACGTTGAGCGAGCAGAAGGTCCGCAGCCCCTTGCGCGTCAGCCACGAATGCACCGCGCTGGTGGCAAGGATCATCGGCAGCCCGATCCGCCCCTCGTCCTGATGCTCGTCGGTCAGCACGAGCTGGCCTGCGCCCGAGCGCACGGCATCCTCGGCCTCGGCGCGGATGCGGGCCAGCGCCTCGCCCATCGCCTCGGGGCCCGCGCCATCCGCGAAGGTGCAGTCGATCCGCGTCACCGCGTCGCCGAACATCCGCTCGACCTCGGCGAGTTCCCCGGTGGCGAGGAACGGCGTCTCGAGCAGCGTGATGTCGGTGTGCTTCGAGCTTTCGTCGAGCACGTTCTTGAGGTTGCCGAACCGCGTCTTGAGGCTCATCACCCGCGTCTCGCGCAAGCTGTCGATGGGCGGGTTGGTCACCTGGCTGAAGTTCTGCCGGAAGAAATGGCTCAAGGGCCGATACTGGGCCGACAGCACCGCGGGCGGCGTGTCGTCGCCCATCGAGGCGAGCGCCTCCTTCCCGTCCTCGGCCATGGGGGCGAGGACGTTCTCGATCTCCTCGACGGTGAAGCCCGCCGCGATCTGCCGGCGGCGCAGCGCCGCGCCGGTGAACATCACCGGCTCGGGCAGGTTCTCCAGCATCTTGCCGGGGGCGACGACCTTCTCCACCCAGTCCTCGAAGGGCTGGCTGGCGGCCAGGCGGTCCTTCATCTCGCGGTCGTGGTAGAGCCGCCCCTCGCGCATGTCGACGGCGATCATCTGCCCCGGCCCCAGCGCGCCCTTTTCGCGCACCGTCGATTCGGCCACCGGCACCATGCCGACCTCGGACCCCGCGATCAGCAGCCCGTCGCCGGTCACCACATAGCGCATCGGCCGCAGCCCGTTGCGGTCCAGCCCGCCGCAGACCCAGCGCCCGTCGGTCATGGCGAGCGCGGCGGGACCGTCCCACGGCTCCATGATCGAGTTGCAATAGGCGTACATGTCCGCCCAGGGCTTCGGCATGTCGGTCGTGGCCTTGGACCACGCCTCGGGCACCATGATCGTCTTGACCATCGGCGCCGAGCGGCCCGAGCGCACCATCACCTCGAACACCGCGTCGAGCGCGGCCGAATCCGACGACCCGCCCGGCACGATCGGCTTGATGTCCTCGGCCATGTCGCCGAACGTCGCCGACGCCATGCGGATCTCGTGGCTCTTCAGCCAGTTGAGGTTGCCCTTGAGCGTGTTGATCTCGCCGTTGTGGGCGAGCATGCGGAACGGCTGGGCCAGCCACCACTGCGGGAAGGTGTTGGTGGAATAGCGCTGGTGATAGATGGCAAAGGCGCTTTCGAACCGCGCGTCCTTGAGGTCGGGGTAGAACTCGGCCACCTGCTCGGCCAGCATCATCCCCTTGTAGATGATCGACCGGCAGGACAGCGTGCAGAGATACATCCCGGCGATCTGCGCGGCGATGGCGGCGCGCTCGATCCGGCGGCGGATGATGTAGAGCTCGCGCTCGAACGCCTCGTCATCGATGTCCTTCTCGCAACGGATCAGGATCTGCTCGATCTCGGGGCGGGTGGCGTTGGCCTTGTCGCCCAGCACGGCGGTGTTCACCGGGACGTGCCGCCAGCCGTAGATATAGTGCCCCATCCGCAGCACTTCGGTCTCGACGATCGTGCGGCAGCGTTCCTGCGCGGCAAAGTCGGTGCGCGGCAGGAACACCTGGCCCACGGCGATCAGCTTGTCCATGTCGGGCTCGTGCCCGGTGCGGCGCACCTGGTCATAGAAGAACGGCACCGGGATCTGGACGTGGATGCCCGCCCCGTCGCCGGTCTTGCCGTCCGCGTCGACTGCGCCGCGGTGCCAGACGGCCTTCAGCGCCTCGATCCCGTGCTCGACCACCTTGCGCGAGGGCTTGCCCTCGATCGAGACGACCAGCCCCACCCCGCAGGACGAATGCTCGTCCTCGGCGCGATACAGGCTGTGGGCGTCCATCCAGGCGCGGCGGGTTTCCTCGGCGTCCATCCAGTCGGGGGCGAGGGTCATGGCATGTCTCCTTCCAGATGGGGGTTCCTGGCTTCGTACTGGGCGCGGGTGGCGCGGCGATGGTCGCCGGCCAGCGTGAGGCCCGGCAGCGCCCGGTCGGTGTAGATCTCGCTTTGCAGCGGAATGTTGCGGGCGGCGTCGAACAGGCCGGGCATCAGGTCATAGCTGCTGTCGTCCGCCTCGGTGTTCCGCATCCACAGATGCGAGCCGCAGCGCGGGCAGAAAGCGCGTTCGGCGAAGGGCGTGGACTGATAGCGGGTAACCTCTCCGGTCACCGTCACCGCGTCGGCGGGGGCGTTGAAGCTAACGAACAGCGCCCCCGACCAGCGCTGGCACATCCGGCAGTGACAGGCGCCGGTAAAGCCCCCGTGGTCGGTGACGCGGACGCTGACCGCGCCGCACAGGCAATGGCCCTCGATCATGCGCCGCCCCCCTGCGCCGTCAGCGTCGCACGGCAATCGGGGTTGAACACCCGTCCCGTGGACACCGGAAACCGCGCCAGCTTTTCAGCCGCCCGCTTGGGCCGTGCGAGCATCTCACCGCCGCAGTTCGGGCAGACGCCACCCGGCAGCGCAGCAGCACAGTCGGGGCACCATGTGCATTCGAACGAACAGATCATGGCGTCGGCACCCGGCGGCAGATCCCGGTCGCAGCATTCGCAGTTGGGACGCATCTCAAGCATGGTTACCCCCCGTGATCCGCCCGACCATCTGCGCATCGCAGTCATATTGCGGCTCGACCGAGCCGAAGCCGGGCTGGCCGGGGCGGATGAAGCGGACGGGGGAATCGTTGCTCTCGCCGCGCTCGCCCTGCCAGTCCACGGTCGTCTCGGCCCCGCCGTAGAAGCGGCGACTCTCGCGGTCGACGAACTGCCCCCCGGTCCGGGTCGAGATTAGGTCGCCCGATTCCGCGAACAGCCGCAGCTCGAAGCGCGTCGTGGCCAGCGTCACGCCGTCGATGACGGCCGTGCCGTCCAGCACGTCGTGGCCCACGAACCGCACCCGCTCGCCGCGGTCGGTGACGGTCCAGAAGTCATAGTCGTCGCGCCCGGTCTCGATGAGCGCGCTCAGGCTCGCCGGGTCCGCCTCGCTGTCCAGCGCCTCGGAGACGCCGGCCACGAGGTCGGTCGATTCCATCCACCGCGTCTCGGCGTCGATGCGCGAGCGGTAGACCTCGCCCTCGCGGGTGAAATAGGTCACCCACTGGTCGCCCGGCGCGTCGGCGGCGCAGGTATAGTGCTGCGCCACGGTGCAGGACCGCTGCTGGACGGTCATCGTCAGCGTGCAGCCCTGCGGCGGGGTGAACACCCCGGCCGCGGCAAGCCCCGGCAGGCCGAGGATCAGGCAGCCCGCCTGACCCATCCGCCGCAGCGCGGCGGAGGCGCGTTCAGCCGGTCGTTCGCATGAACTGTGCATGAACATCGCATGAACCTTGCACGAACGCTGCATGGGTTTCAGATGCCTCACTCAGCGGCCATCCGGCTGGCCCCGGCCAGCTCGGCGGCGATGGCGTCGGCGGCCTCGCGCCCGTCGCGGATCGCCCAGACGACGAGGCTCGCGCCCCGCACGATGTCGCCCACGGCCCAGACGCCGGGCAGGCTGGTGCGGTGGGTGCGGAAGTCGGCCTTGATCGTGCCCCAGCGCGTCACCTCGAGCCCCTCGACCCCCCAGAGCCGCGGGATGTCCTCGGGCTCGAACCCCAGCGCCTTGATGACCAGGTCGGCGGGCTCGTCGTAATCGGCGCCCTCGATCGGCTCGGGCGACTGCCGGCCCGACACGTCGGGGGCGCCGAGCCGCATCCGCGTGACCCGCAAGCCGTTGACGCGGCTCGGGGTTTCGACGGCCACATGAGCGGGGGCGAGGGTCGGGTTGTCGCCCACCCCGTCGCCTGACAGGTCGCCGCCGGCGTTCGCCACCGCGCCCTCGTCGGCCTTGCGGGCGACGCCCGGCGCGTGGCCGGCAAAGGCGTTCGGGGCCGAGAGCCAGACGAACTCCACCCCCTCTTCCTCGGCGTTCTGCACCTCGCGCTGGCTGCCCGGCATGTTGGCCCGGTCACGGCGATAGAGGCACTTGACGCTGACGGCCCCCTGCCGGATCGCCGTGCGCACGCAGTCCATCGCCGTGTCACCGCCGCCGATCACCACCACGCGCTTGCCCGCGGCGTTCAGCTCTCCATCCTCGAAATCCGGCACCTCGTCGCCCAGGTCCACCCGGTTCGAGGCGGTCAGATAGTCCAGCGCCCGGACCACCCCGCGCTCGGGCGCGTTGTCGATGTCGAGGTCGCGGGTCTGATAGACGCCCGTCGCGATCAGCACCGCGTCATGCTTGCCGCGGATCGCGTCGAAGCTGATCGTCTGGCCCACGTCGGCGCCCAGCACGAACTCGACGCCCCCCTCTTCCAGCAGGCGGTTGCGGCGCTCGACCACCGGCTTTTCCAGCTTGAAGCCGGGGATGCCGTAGATCAGCAGCCCGCCGGCGCGGTCGTGGCGGTCGTAGACGGTGACCTGGAACCCCATCCGCCGCAGCCGGTCGGCGGCCGCGAGCCCGCCCGGCCCCGCGCCGATGATGCCGACGCTCTCGGCCCGCTCGGCCACGGGGCGGATCGGCTGGACCCAACCCTCGTCCCAGGCGGTGTCGGTGATGTATTTCTCGATCGCGCCGATGGTGACGGTGCCGTGGCCGGACTGCTCAATGACGCAGTTGCCCTCGCACAGCCGGTCCTGCGGGCAGATGCGGCCGCAGATCTCTGGGAAGGTATTGGTCTCCTGCGCGCGCAGATAGGCCTCCTGCGTGCGGCCCTCGGCGGTCAGGCGCAACCAGTCGGGAATGTTGTTATGAAGCGGGCAGTGGCTCTGGCAGTAGGGAACCCCGCATTGGCTGCACCGGCTCGCCTGCTCTTTCGCCTTCGCGTCGGCGAACTCGCGGTAGATCTCGTGAAAGTCCTCGGCGCGCTCGGCAGCCGTGCGCTTGTCGGGCATCTGCCGCGGCACGGTGACGAACTTGAGCATCGTTTGCGTGGCCATCGGCTGCGCCCCCTCGAATCATCCGAAGCCCCCTGTAAAGCAGGGATGAGGGGATAAAAAGTCAGCTCTGTTGACGTATTATGGAGTTTTCCCGACAGGCCGTTGCGTCGCAGTGAGAGTTGCCGAGAAAATTAGGACCGATTCGATACCTAGTGTCCGCCAACCCATTGGCCCCGCTGGTCTATGAAACGACCCCATACCAGCCGAGCGCCAACAGCAGCCCGCCGAAGATGATCCGGTACACCGCGAAGATCGTGAAGCGGTTGGTCTGGATGTAGCCCAGCAGCCACTTGACCGAGACAAACGCGGTCACGGTCGACACGACGAAGGCGATCCCCAGAGCCGTCCAGTCCTCGGGCGCCGCCGCGCCGCCGCCGCGCATGCGGTCCAGCAGCTCATAGGCGCTGGCGGCATACATCGTCGGGATGCCGACCAGAAAGGCGAACTCGGTCGCCGCCGCGCGGTTCGAGGTGCCGAGCAGCATCGCCGCGAAGATCGTCGCTGCCGAGCGCGAGGTACCCGGAAACACCCCGGCCACGACCTGCGCCACCCCGACCGCGACCGCCACCCTCCAGGTGATCGCGGCGCTGTCGGGCAGCCGCGCCGCGAAACGCTCGGCCAGGATCATCCAGACGCCGCCGATCACCAGCGCCCAGGCGATGGGGGTCACCGTCTCGGGTAACTGGAACCCGGCCTTCTTGACCACCACCCCCAGCACCGCAGTGATCACGAAGGCGGTGAGCAGCTTGGCGAGATAGTCGCGGCTGCCCGGATCACGCCAGCCGGTCGCCAGATCGGCCAGCCGCCGGCGGTAGATCAGCGTCACCGCGAGGATCGCGCCGGCCTGAATGACGATGTTGTAGGTGTCCGACCGTGCCCCCAGCCAGTGCTGGGCCAGAAGCAGGTGCCCGGTGCTGGAAATCGGCAGGAACTCGGTGATCCCCTCGATCACCCCGAGGATCACGTCGTTGAGATAGCTCACGTATTTCCCTTTGCCGGCTCAGCTTTCGCGCAGGTTCCGGGCCGAGGCCTTGATCGACTCGTACTGCCCCGAGGGGCGGAAGCGCCATAGATACTCGGGCACCACCGCCGCCGCCGAGGACGGCTCGATCCCCAGCTCGGCGAAGCCCATCACGCCGGTGCCGACGCGGTTCGGGCGGCGCATCTGCCGCACCTGGTCGCGGGTCAGCACACGGTTGGTGACCAGCCCGCCGCTGGCCCACTGGACCGCGTCGAAGCCCCAGCCCATCAGGACGGCGAGGAACGACGGCACGCCGACGATGGCGCGGCGGCGGTCGGTGACGACCGCGACCATGCGGGCAATCTCGCGCATGGTCATCACGTCCGGGCCGCCAAGCTCGTAGATGCCCGGCGCGGCGGTGCCCTCGGCCCCCATCATCGCGGCGCGGGCCACGTCCTCGACATAGACCGGCTGCAGCTCGGTCGCGGCGCCCGGCAGCGGCAGGATCGGGCCCAGCCGCATCATCCCGCCGATCTTGTTGAAGAACTTGTCGTCCGGCCCGAAGATCACCGAGGGCCGCAGGATCACCGCGTCGGGCCGGTGCGCCAGCACCGCGGCCTCGCCCCGCCCCTTCGAGGCGGCGTAGCGGCTGTCCGACGCCGGGTCCGCGCCGATCGCGGACAGCTGCACGAAATGCGTGACGCCGCGCTCGGCCGAGATGCGGGCGATGCGCCCCGCGGCCTCGTCGTGGATGGCGTCGAAATTGTTGCGCCCCTCGCGCACGAGGATGCCGACGCAGTTGATCACCGCATCCGCGTCCATCATCGCCGCGGTCACCGACAGGTCGTCGCGGACGTTGCAGGGCACCGGCTCGACCTGGCCCACCGCGCCATAGGTGCGCACCACCCCGGCCTGGTTCGGACGCCGCACGGCGACCCGAACGCGCCATCCCGCGGCCGCCATCTGCCGCGCGATCTGGCGCCCAACGAAGCCAGAACCCCCATAGATCGTGACCAGCCGTGCCATGCGCGCCCTCCGGGCCAACTCTCGAGCGGGGCGGTTTCCCCGTCCGTTCCGGGTGATAGCGAACCCTCAACGGCGCAGCAAGCGGAACGGGCGCGTCGGACGCACGGGCCGCGGGGGTTTCCGCGCTGTGTCAACGGTCCTGCCCTCGCCCCGCACCGGCCCGTCGAGATTTTCGCGGCCGGTCCCCGAAAAGCCCGTTGACACCCCCCGCGACCGCCTCTAAATCCCCCCCTCACGCGACCTGCCCAGGTGGCGGAATTGGTAGACGCGCACGGTTCAGGTCCGTGTGCCGCAAGGCGTGGAAGTTCGAGTCTTCTCCTGGGCACCAACCGCATGAACAAACCCCGAGGATCACTCCTCGGGGTTTTTCCTTGTCCGCCCTCCGGCCCCCCCCTCGCCCCGGTTCAGCCCCTCCCGGCGCGGCGCAGGGCGAGGTCCAGCGCCTCGAGGAAGCGCGAGCGGTCGGCCTTGGCGAAGCCCCGCGCCCGCCCCTGCAGGAACGGATCGGCCGCGCGCAGGTCGGCCATCAGGTCGCGGGCGGCAAGGATCGGGCCGATGTTCGCCGCATCCAGCCGCTGCCCGTCGTGCTTGAGCACCTGCGCGCCCCCTTCGATGCAGCGGGCGGCGAGCGGGATGTCGCCGGTGATCACGATGTCGCCCGGACCGGCGCGGGCGGCGATCCACTTGTCGGCCTCGTCCGGTCCCTCGGGGACGATCACCGTCTCGACGAGGGGGTTGGCCGAGGGGCGGATGCCGCCGTTCGACACGATCACCAGCCTGTGCCGGTGGCGGGTCGCGGTCCGCTCGGCCTCGGCCTTCACCGGGCAGGCGTCGGCATCGACATAGATCGTCATTCCCGGGGCCTCCTTTGCTCGCTCGGCCCCGGTCTGCCCGCGGCGCGGGGGTCGCGCAAGCGTCGCCTTGCCGTCCGAGCGCCCTGTGGGCCCACCCCGGCCGACGCGGTGTCGGTTGAACCGCAGCGGCGGGGCGGGCGTTTCCCGCCAAGTTCACCCGGTCAACCAGATGGAGAACACCATGTCCCAACTCATCGTCATCGGCTTCGATTCCGAGGCGGACGCCTTTGCCCTGCGCGACGAGCTTGCCAAGGCGCAGAAGGAATACCTGCTCAAGCTCGAGGATGCGGTCGTGGTGACCCGCCCGACCGAGGGCGAGTACCAGCTGCACCAGGCGCTGAACCTGACCTCGGCCGGGGCGCTCGGCGGCGGGTTCTGGGGCGGGCTGATCGGGCTTCTGTTCCTCAATCCGCTGGCCGGGGCGGCGATCGGGGCCGGGGCCGGGGCGCTGGCCGGGTCGGCCACCGACTATGGCATTCCCGACGATTTCATCCGCCAGATCGGCAAGACGGTGCCGCTGGGCAGCGGCGCGGTGTTCATCCTCGCGCAGGACTTCAACCTCGACAAGCTTCTGCCGCGGCTCGAGAAATACGGCAGCCGGGCGCGGGTCATCCAGACCTCGATGAGCAACGCCGACGAAGAGCGGCTGCGCCATACGCTCGGCGCCGCGGGCTGGCCGGCGGCGAGTGCCGCGGCGCACGGGGCGGGGGCTGCCGGGGGCGCGCCGGTCGGCGGCGCGGCGACGGTGGCGGCCGAGGCCGGGCCGATGCCCGACGTCGGGGTGGCGAGCGCCGGCCATCACCCGGTCCCGCCCGAAAAGCTCTGAACTACCGAGCAAGGCCCGCGCGGCAGCGATGCCACGCCCACTCGGGCGCAGGCCGCACGCCGCGCGGGCTTTCTTGACCGCGCGGCCCGCCGCGTGAGACGAGGACGCCCATGTTCCGGGCGCCCGCCTCCCCCTCGCTGGACGATGCCGACGGCCGCCCGCGGCGCAGCCCGCTGGCTTGGGCCGTGCGCTACGCCGGCCGACTGGCGGGGCGGGTGGGGCTCGCGATGCTGGGGCTCGTCCTGCTCTACGGCTGGGTGGTGAACCCGCCGACGACGCTGACGATCCTGACCGAAGGCACACGCATCGACCGCCGCTGGACCCCGGCCGACGACATCGCCCCGGTCATGCTGCGCGCCGTGGTGGCGGCCGAGGACGCCAATTTCTGCCAGCACTGGGGCTTCGACATGACCGAGATCCGGCGTGTCATCGCCCGGGGCGAGACGCGCGGCGCCTCGACCCTCAGCCAGCAGACGGCCAAGAACGTGTTCCTCTGGCAGGGGCGCAGCTGGGTCAGGAAGGCGCTCGAGACGGTCTACACCCCGCTGATCGAGGCGGTGTGGACCAAGCGGCGCATCCTCGAGGTCTATCTCAACGTAGCCGAGTTCGGGCCGGGCGTGTTCGGCGTCCACGCCGCCGCGGCGCACCACTTCCGCACCACCCCCGACCGGCTGAGCCCGGCGCAGGCGGCGGCGCTGGCGGCGGTGCTGCCGGCGCCGAAGTCCCGCGCCGCGCGCCCCGGATCGAGCCGCGCCCGCGCCATCGCCGACGGCGCCGAGACGATCCGCCGCGACGGCCGCGCCGCCTGTTTCGAGCGGTAGGCGGGCTGAACCGCGCCCCCTCGGGCGGTTGTGCCGGGCCGGCGGGCCGCGTATCACCGACCGACCTCACCCGCCCGTTCCAGACTGCCCCGAAAGGCCCGTTCGATGACGACCCCCTCGACCCCGCGGCTCTATCACACCGCGCTTTCGCCCTATTGCCGCAAGGTGCGGCTGGTGCTGGGCGAGAAGCGCATCGAGGTCGAGCTGGTCGAGGAACGCTGGTGGGAGCCGGGGTCCGAGATCCTGCGCCGCAACCCGGCCGGGAAGATCCCGGTGCTGCGGATCGACGGCCGGCTGCTGGCCGAAAGCCAGGCGATCTGCGAATATCTGGACGAGACGATCCCCTCGCCCCCGCTGATGCCCACCACGCCGATCGAGCGGCACGAGGTGCGCCGCCTCTGCGCGTGGTTCGACGACAAGTTCAACGACGAGGTGACGCGCCCGATCCTGTCCGAGCGGGTGTGGAAGAAGGTGATGAAGGCCGGCTACCCCGACTCGCGGCTGGTCAAGTCGGGGCTGCGGGCGGTCAAGGACCACATCGACTATCTGGGCTCGCTGCTCGAGCAGCGCAAATGGCTGGCGGGGAACACGCTGAGCCTCGCCGATTTCACCGCCGCCGCGCATCTGTCGTGCCTCGACTACATCTCGGACGTGGACTGGGACCGCTCGTCGGTGCTGCGGGAGTGGTATGCCACAGTGAAGTCGCGCCCGGCGTTCCGCAGCGTGCTGGCCGATCAGGTGTCCGGGCTGGCCCCGGCGCCGCATTATGCGCAGCTCGACTTCTGAGCCGCCCTCGCGCGGGGGCCCGGGGGGCGCTGCCCCCCGCCCGCCTGCGGCGGACTCCCCCCGGGATATTTTCGCAAGGAAGAAGCTGGTCCTCGACCGCGCGCGGGACGAGGGGTTTTCGGCGGTGGGCGTGACCACGCCCGACGCGATCCCGCAGGCGGCGGGGCGGCTTGCGGCGTTTCTGGACGCCGGGCGGCACGGGCAGATGGGCTGGCTGGAGGAGCGCGCCGGCTGGCGCGGCGATCCGGCGGCGCTGTGGCCCGCGGCGCGTTCGGTGGTGATGCTGGCCGAGAGCTATGCGCCGGGGCACGATCCGCTCGACGACCTCGGCCGGCGCGACCGGGGCGCGATCAGCGTCTATGCGCAGGGCAAGGATTACCACGACATCGTCAAGCCGCGCCTCAAGCGGCTGGGGCGCTGGATGATCGAGCGCTTCGGGGGCGAGATCAAGGTGTTCGTCGACACCGCCCCGGTGATGGAGAAGCCGCTGGCGCAGGCCGCGGGGCTCGGCTGGCAGGGCAAGCACACCAACCTGCTGAGCCGGGATCTCGGCAACTGGTTCTTCCTCGGCGCGATCTTCACCACGCTCGAGCTGCCCCCCGATGCGCCCGAAGGCGAGCATTGCGGGTCGTGCCGGGCGTGTCTCGACATCTGCCCGACGGGAGCATTTCCGGCGCCGTTCCAGCTCGATGCGCGGCGCTGCATCTCGTATCTGACCATCGAGCATCGCGGGCCGGTGGACCCTGAGCTGCGGGCGCGGATGGGCAACCGGGTGTTCGGCTGCGACGACTGCCTGGCCGTCTGCCCGTGGAACAAGTTCGCGGTCGCGGCGGCGGACCTGCGCCATCACGGGCCGCACCGGGCGCCGGCGCTGGCCGAACTGGCGGGGCTGGACGACGCTGGGTTCCGGGCGCGGTTCGCGGGCACGCCGGTGAAGCGGATCGGCCGCGACCGGCTGGTGCGGAACGCGCTCTATGCCATCGGCAACAGCAGCATCCCGGCGTTCAGGCCGGTGGCGCAGGGGCGGTGCGAGGACGCCGATCCGGCCGTGGCCGACGCCGCCCGCTGGGCCTTGGGGCGGCTGTCGTGAGCCCGCTCACGGGTATCGCGCTCAAGCTGGGCAGCGTCATGATCTTCACCGCCATGGGCGCGGTGCTCAAGGCCACCGCCGCGACCGTGCCCGCGGGCGAGCAGGTGTTCTTCCGCTCGCTCTTCGCCATTCCGGTGATCCTCGCCTGGCTGGCGTGGCGGGGCGAGCTGGCGACCGGCCTCAAGACCCGCGACCCGATGGCGCACGCCTATCGCGGCATCGTCGGCTCGATCGCCATGGGGACGAGCTTCGCGGGGCTCGGGCTCCTGCCCTTCCCCGAGGCGACGGCGCTGGGATACGCCATGCCGCTGCTGACGGTGATCTTTGCCGGGATGTTTCTGGCCGAGCCGGTGCGCGGCTTCCGGCTGTCGATGGTGGCGATCGGGCTCGTGGGCGTGCTGATCGTACTGTCGCCGCGGCTGTCGGTCGGCGCCGGGTCGGTCACGATGGCCGAGTCGCTCGGCGCGATGCTGACCCTGACCGGGGCGGCGTTCGGGGCGCTGGCGCAGATCTTCATCTCGAAGATGGTGGCGACCGAGCGGACCGCGGCGGTGGTGTTCTGGTTCTCGGTCACCGCCACGGTGCTGTCGCTCGTCACCCTGCCCTTCGGCTGGGTGGTGCCGGACGCGCGGACCGCGGCGCTCTTGGTCAGTTGCGGGATCATGGGCGGGGCGGCGCAGATCATGCTGACCTCGGCCTATCGCTATGCGGATGCCTCGCTGGTGGCGCCCTTCGACTATGCCTCGATGCTGATGGCGCTGGCGATCGGGTGGTTCGTGTTCGGCGAGGGCGCCTCGGCCCGGATGCTGCTGGGCGCGGCGGTGATCATCGCCGCCGGCGTGGCGATCATCTGGCGCGAGCGGCAGCTGGGCATCAGCCGGGCGCGGCGGGCCGGCACCCCGCGTTAGAGCGGCACCAGCGCGCCGCGGTGGGCGATGACCCTGAGGGCGAGGGTGTGGCCGGCGCGGATCGCGGCCTCGGGCGGCTGGCCCTGCAGCGCGGCGGCGAGGTAGCCCGCGTTGAAGCTGTCGCCCGCGGCGGTGCTGTCGACCGGCGTGGCGCGCGGCAGGTCCGCCACCACCCCCGCGCCGTCGGCCCAGCCGTAATGGACCGGCGCGCCGGCGGCCTTGACGACCACCGTGCCCGCGCCCGCGTCGAGGTAGCGGGCGATGGTGGCCGGGGGGCCCTCGTCCCCGAACTGTGCGGCCTCGTCGTCGAAGCTGGGCAGGATCAGGTCCGAAAGCCCGGCGAAGCGCGTGATCTGGGCGCGCATCGTCGCCGCATCCTCCCACAGCCGGGGCCGCAGGTTGGGGTCGAAGACGACCCGCGCGCCGCCCTCGGACGCGCGGGCCAGCGCCACCGCCAGCCGGTCGCGGCCTTCGGGTGGCAGGATCGCCACGGTGATGCCCGAGAGGTAGAGCGTGGCGGCCTCGGCGAACGCCCGGTCCAGCGCGCCGGCGGTCACCCGCCGGCCCTAGCCGCTTGCTCAGCGGTAGTAGCGGGCCAGCCGCCGCTCGGCGTTGGCGATCGCCTCTTCGGGCAAGCGCTGGCCGGTGACGGCCTCGGCGAACATGTCCACCAGCACGTAATCCGCCATCGCCCCCGCCGACGCCGGCCCCAGCGGCCCGGCGTAGCCGTTGACCCTGAGCGACTCGGACGCCTTGGAATAGGGCGTGTGGATCGGGTTCGAGGTCCAGCCCGGGTTCGACGCGAACTCCTTGAGCGGCTGGCAGCAATAGGCCGAGGCGCCCTCGAGCCAGCGGTTGAAGTTGTCCGAGCGGAACATGAACTCGAGATAGGCCTTGGCCGCGTTCGGATACTTGCAGTGGTTGAAGATCGAGACGGTCGAGGTCTGGGCCAGCTCGACCGACTTCCCGACCGGCCCGATCGGCATGTTGGTGGTGCGGATGTCGTCCGCGATCGGCTTCAGCGCCGGGTCCTTCATCGCCGCATAGTAGAGCGACACCCCGTTCGCCGTCAGCGACACCTTGGAGATCCCTCTGCGCCGCGCTCAGCATGGCGCGGCGAAAAGGTGTGAGACGCACCCCGTTCGGCGCAGGGAACGGGTGCCCACGCCGATGCCGCGCCTGTCAGGGTGCGGCGTTCAGTTGTGAGGTTGGAAAGGCGACACGCGCGAGCAACCCCTCAGCGCAGGTCACTCTCGCGCGAACTGAGAGCCTGCCCGCGCGCAGCCTCGCGCGCCGGCAGCCGAGACAGCGTCAGGCCACGACGCGCTGGGTCTGGGTGCCCAGCCCCTCGATCCCCAGCCGCATGACCTCCCCGCCCTTCAGGAACACCTTGGGGTTCTGCCCCATGCCGACGCCGGGCGGCGTGCCGGTGGTGATCACGTCGCCGGGCATCAGCGTCATGAAGGTCGAGCAATAGGCGACCAGCTCGGCCACCCCGAACACCATCGTCCGGGTCGAGCCGTCCTGGTAGCGCTTGCCATCCACCTCGAGCCACATCGACAGCGCCTGCGGGTCGGGCACCTCGTCGGCGGTCACCAGCCACGGGCCGATGGGGCCGAAGGTGTCGAAACCCTTGCCCTTGTCCCAGGTCGCGGTCCGCTCGAGCTGCCATTCCCGCTCGCTCACGTCGTTGACGACGCAGTAGCCGGCGACGTGGTCGAGAGCGGTCTCGCGCGTGACACCGGCGGCGGGCTTGCCGATGACGACGCCCAGCTCGACCTCCCAGTCGGTCTTGGTCGAGCCGTGGGGGATGCGGATGTCGTCGTCGGGGCCGACGATGCAGCTCGTCCATTTGTTGAACACCACCGGCTCGGACGGGACCGGCATCCCCGACTCGGCGGCGTGGTCGGCGTAGTTGAGGCCGATGGCGATGAACTTGCGGACCTCGCCCACGCAGGGGCCGAGGCGCAGCCCGTCCTGCGGGGTGCCCTCGACCAGCGGCAGGCTGGCGGGGTCGAGCGCGGCAAGCCGCGCCAGCCCCTCGGGCAGCAGCGCGTCGTTGGCGATGTCGGCGACGCGGCCGCTGAGGTCGCGGACCCGGCCCTCGGCGTCCAGCAGTCCGGGTTTCTCGGACCCCGCGGGGCCATAGCGCAACAGTTTCATCGGGACTCCTCGCCAGCATCTCGTCGCCCGCGACGATAGGCCAGCGCGGGGCGGGGTGCAATCTGGCATACCAGAAATCCCCGCGGCGCGGGCGCGCCTGCCAGCCTGCCCCGCTGCGCCCCGATGCCGCAACGTCATGGCCCTTGCGGCCCCGCCGGCGGCGCGCAAGATGGCCCACCACACGGATGAGGGAGGGACGGCGCCATGCTTCTGGGCCGCATGATGCACCAATCGCTGTCGATCGGGTCGCTGATCGACCATGCCGCGCGCTATCACGCCGGGACCGAGATCGTGTCCGCCCTGACCGAGGGCGGGTTCGAGCACACCACCTGGGGCGAGGTCGGCGCCAACGCCCACCGCATCGGCTCGGCGCTGATCGCGCGGGGGATGGAAAAGGGCGACCGCATCGGGACGCTCGCCTGGAACAACCGCCGGCACCTCGAGCTCTACTTCGGCGTCCCCGGCATGGGGATGGTCTGCCACACGGTGAACCCGCGCCTCTCGCCCGAGCAGATGGCCTATATCGTGAACCACGCCGGCGACCGGATGCTGTTCATCGAAAAGACCTTCGTGCCGCTGATCGCCAAGCTCAGGGACCAGCTCACCACGCTGCGCGGCATCGTGCTGCTGGGCGGCCGGGACGAGGAGGCCGCGGCCGCGATCCCCGGGCTTCTGTTCCACGACGAGCTGCTGGCCGAGGGCGACCCGAACGCGCCCTGGCCCGATGTGGACGAGACCACGCCCTCGTCGCTCTGCTATACCTCGGGGACGACGGGGAACCCCAAGGGCGTGCTCTACACCCATCGCTCGACGCTGCTGCACGGGCTCGCGGTGAACAACACCGACGGGCTGGCCATCGGCGCGGCGGATTCGGTGATGCCGGTGGTGCCGATGTTCCACGTCAACGCCTGGGGCATTCCCTATGCCGCCGCGGCGGTGGGGGCGCGGCTGGTGCTGCCGGGGCCGCGGCTCGACGGTGACAGCCTCGCGCATCTGATCGTGGACGAGGGCGTGACGATGGCCGCCGGGGTGCCGACGATCTGGCTGGGGCTTTTGAACGCGCTGGATACCTCGGGGCTGAAGCCGGTGACGCTCAAGCGCACCGTGGTCGGCGGCTCGGCGCTGCCGCCGTCGATGCGGGCGGCGTTCCGCGACCGCTACGGGGTCGAGCTGATCCACGCCTGGGGGATGAGCGAGACGAGCCCGCTCGGCACGCTCAACGCGCCGCTGGCCAAGCACGGCGCCCTGCCCGAGGCCGAGCAGGACCGGATCGGCAACGGCCAGGGCCGGCCGCCCTACGGGGTCGAGCTGAGGATCGTCGGCGCCGACGGCCTCGTGCTGCCGTCCGACGGCCAGACCGAGGGCGAGCTGCAGATCCGCGGCCACTGGATCATCGACAGCTACTTCGGGCACGAGAAGCCCGCCCTGACCTGGGACGGCTGGTTCGACACCGGCGACATCGCCACCATCGACCCGGACGGTTACATGGTGATCCGCGACCGGTCCAAGGACATCATCAAGTCGGGGGGCGAGTGGATCTCGACCGTCGATCTGGAGAACATCGCCGTCTCGCACCCCAAGGTCGCCAACGCCGCCGCCATCGCCGCGCGCCACCCGAAATGGGACGAGCGCCCGGTGATCTGCTGCCAGAAGCGCCCGCAGTCGGACCTGACCGAGGCCGAGCTGCTGGCCTGGTATGACGGCAAGGTGCCGCGCTGGCAGAAGCCCGACCGGGTGGTGTTCGTCGAGACGCTGCCGCTGGGCGCCACCGGCAAGGTGGTCAAGGCGACGCTGCGCGAGGCGCATGGCGATGTGCTGTGGGACGAGGCGATGGCCGAGCTGCAAGCCGAGCAGGCGGCGCTGGCCGCCGAGGGCGCGGCGAACGCGGCCGCCGGGCAGACGGCCGCCGGGCCGACGGACGCCGATGGGCGCTGATCCCGCGGCGCTCTGGAAGGCGGCGGCGATCCTCGTCGCCACCGTCGCGGCGCTGGCCAACCTGCGCCGCGCCGGGGCGACGGCGAACCCGACCGTGTTCCGGTTGCTGACCGTGGGGATGCTCGCCGTGGCGGTGGTGGCGGTGCTGGTGATCTAGCCCGTCACGCGGGCGCGGCGCCGGGCCAGCGCCTCGGCCCGCATGGCGGTGAAGTTGGCGGCGAAGATCACCACCGCCCCGAAGAGCACCGCGGCGCTGATCGGCTCGGCATAGGCGAGCCAGCCGATCACCGCGATCAGCGGCACTCGCAGGAAGTCGATGGGGATGGCGATCGAGGCGTCCATCACCCGCAACGCCTGCGCCATGGTGTAATGCGCGCTGAGGGCGGTGAGGCCCACCACCGCGATCCACGGCAGGTCCGCGGGCCGCGGCGCCACCCAGCCGCCGGTCAGGGCCAAGAGCGCCAGTCCCATCGGCAGTTGCAGCAACACCATCCACACCACGATCACCGCGGGCGAGGCGCTGCGCGTCAGCCGCTTGACGAACACTGCCGAGGCGCCATAGCCCGCCGCCGACGCCAGCACGAGCAGCGCCGCCGGGTTGATCATCCCCGCGCCGGGCCTGAGCACGATCAGCACCCCCAGAAAGCTGACCGCGATGGCGGCGATGCGGAGGCGGGTCACCCGCTCCCCCAGCGCGGCCCAGGCGAAGAGCGCGACCCAGATCGGCATGGTGAACTCGAGCGCGAAGACCTGCGCCAGCGGCAACAGCGCCACCCCCAGCGTCCAGGCATACTGGGCGGCGAAATGGACGACGTTGCGGGCGAGATACAGGGGAAAGTCGCGGTGCCGGCGCAGCTCGGGCCAGAGCCGCGGGGCGAGCAGCGCCGCCACCGCCAGCCCGACGAGCGAGCGCAGCACGAGGATCTGGACGATCGGCATCGCCGTCGACAGCTGGCGCGAGGCGACCGCCATGCCGATGAACGAGGTGAGGCTGCCGAGCATCCACAGCACGCCCGCCGTGCTGATGGCGGGCGGCGGCAGGACCGGGGCGGCCTGCGCCGGACCCGCGGGGACGGGCGCAGGCATGGGGTCAGCCGCCCCGTCGGGGGCGGCTGGTCCGTTTGGCAAAGGTGACCGCGCTGCGGCTCACGCGTCCTTGTCCCAGCCCGAGATCTGCTTGGAGTCCATGAACTCCTCGAGCCCCCAGACGCCGCCCTCGCGGGCCCGGCCCGAGGCCTTGACCCCGCCGAAGGCCGAGCCGCGGCCGCGGCTGACGCCGTTCATCTCGACCATGCCCGAGCGCAGCTGCCGGGCGAGCCGGTTGCGGCGCGCGCCGTCCTGGGTCTGGACGTAGTTGGTCAGCCCGTAGATCGTGTCGTTGGCGATCCTGACGGCCTCTTCCTCGGACTCGAACGGGATCAGGGCCACGACCGGGCCGAAGATCTCTTGCCGGGCGATGGTCATGTCGTTGGTCACGTCGGCAAAGACCGTGGGGCGGACGTAGTAGCCGCGGTTCACGCCCTCGGGCAGGCCGGTGCCGCCGGCGACCAGCCGCGCGCCCTCGTCGATGCCCTTCTGGATCAGGTCCTGGATCTTGTCCCACTGCTGCTTGCTGACGACCGGGCCGATGTGCTTGCCGGCGTCATGGGCGCTGCCGACCGAGGTTTCCTCGGCCACCTTCTTCGCCGTCTCGACGGCCTTCTCATAGGCGCCGCGCTCAACCAGCATCCGGGTCGGGGCGTTGCAGGACTGGCCCGAATTGTAGAACACGTGCCGGATGCCGCGCACCACGGCCTTGTCGTCGGCGTCGGCAAAGACGAGGTTCGCGCCCTTCCCGCCGAGCTCCAGCGCGACCTTCTTCACCGTGTCGGCGGCGGCCTTGGTGATGGCGATGCCGGCGCGGGTCGAGCCGGTGAACGAGATCATCTCGACATCCGGGTGGGTCGAGAGCTGCGTGCCCACCCCTGCCCCGTCGCCGTTCACGAGGTTGAACACGCCCTTGGGCAGCCCGGCCTCGTCGATCACCTCGGCAAAGACCATCGACGAGAGCGGCGCGATCTCGGACGGCTTCAGCACCACCGTGTTGCCGGCAAGGATCGCCGGGATCACCTTGAGCGTGACCTGGTTCATCGGCCAGTTCCACGGGGTGATGAGGCCGACGACGCCGATCGGCTCCCACGCGACCATGCTGGTGGGGGCGTGGTCGCCCAGCGGGCGGATGAACTCGAAGTCCCTGAAGCTGTCGATGAAGGTCTCGATGTGGAACGAGCCGGACCCTGCCTGGTCCTCTTTCGACATATCGGTCGGGGCGCCCATCTCGGTCGTCATCGCGGCGGCGATGTCGTCGTTGCGGCGCTTGTAGATCTCGAGGATCTTCTCGACGTATTTCAGCCGCTCGGCGGGCGGGGTCGCGGACCAGCCCGGAAAGGCCGCCTTGGCGGCGGCCACGGCGCGGTCGGTGTCGGCCTGCGCGCCGACCGAGATCACCGCCACCGGCTCTTCGGTCGTCGGGTCGATCACCTCGAGGTCGTTCGGCGTGGCGGGCGGCACCCAGGCGCCGTCGATGTAGAATTTCCGCTTGTCCGCGAGATCGGCCATCAGCGCGCTCCCCCTCATGTCGTTGGTCGGTGTGAACTGTCGGGGGCAGGGTCGCACCGGCGGCAAGGCTCTGCAAGGCCGGCGCGGCCGACGATCCGACCGGGCCGGCGGGCGGATCGCCGGCGCGGCACAGGGCCGCCATGCCGCGGCCGGGGGTGGCATTCCGCGCCGGCGCCTCTATGTTTTCGCCTGACCGGCAGCCAAAGGAGCATGTCATGGCCCTGCGCATCAACGATACCGCCCCGGACTTCACCGCCGACACCTCGGACGGCGAGATCAGCTTCCACGAGTGGATGGGCGACAACTACGCCATCATCTTCAGCCACCCCAAGGACTTCACCCCCGTCTGCACGACCGAGTTCGGCGCCGTGGCGCAGCTCGCCCCCGAGTGGGAAAAGCGCGGCGTGAAGGTGCTGGGCGTGTCGGTGGACAGCGCCGACGAGCATCGCAAGTGGAAGCGCGACATCGAGGCGTTCGCCGGCACCCCGGCCAACTTCGCCATCGTGGACGACACAAGCCTCAAGGTCGCCAAGCTCTATGACATGCTGCCGGCGGACGCCTATATGCCCGACGGGCGCACGGCCGCGGACAGCGCGACGGTGCGGACCGTCTATATCATCGGGCCGGACAAGAAGGTGCGGCTGATGATGACCTATCCGATGTCAGTGGGCCGCAACTTCGCCGAGATCCTGCGCGCGCTGGACGCGGTGCAGGCGACCGACGGGGTGCCGATCGCCACCCCCGCCAACTGGGTACCGGGTCAGGACGTGATCGCGGCGCTGTCGCTGTCGGACGAGCAGGCCGAGGCGAAGTTCGGCAAGGTGGACCGCAAGCTGCCCTACCTGCGCTACGTCAAGCAGCCCGAGCGCGCCTGAGCGAGAGCGCCCCCGCGCAAATGCAAAACGCCCCGGAGCGATCCGGGGCGTTTCTCGTTTCCGAAGGGGGCGGGTGTCAGCCGCAGGTGACCTTCACCAGCTTGCCGGTGCGGTCGTATTCGAAGTTCAGCCGCGACGGGTTCAGGTCCATCGTGACGGGGTCGCCGGTGCGGTAGTGGCGCACGACGGTGCCAGCGGGCACGGTGATGGCGGGCGACTTCTGGCCCACGAACTGCTGGAAGCGGTCGGCGATGCACTCGTTGGCGGGCGGGGTGACGACGACGGTGGTCGAGGGCGGCATCGGCTGGCAGGCGGCGAGCAGCGTCGTGCCGCCGACAGCGGCGAGGAGCAGGGGAAGGCGCATGGCAGGCTCCTAGGTTGCAGGCTTCATGCCCCGGCAACCACGATCGACCGCCCCCGGTTCCGCCTTTCCCCTTGCCGGACAGACACATGGCCGCGAGCGGCGGCTGTGTGAGGGCCAGTTGCACGGGAGGAGGGGCGATGCAGGCCCCCGGCCCCGGTGCCCCCGCGGGCGGACATGAAAAAAGGGCCGGGTTGCCCCGGCCCTTCGTTCGTCGATCCCGAGGGGATCAGTTCTTTTCTTCGACGATCTGCACCAGGTGCGGGATCGCGTTCACCATGCCGCGGACCGAGGGGGTGTCCTCGAGCTCGCGGGTGCGGTGCATCTTGTTCAGGCCGAGCCCCTTCAGCGTCGCGCGCTGTTCCTTGGGCCGGCGGATCGGCGAGCCGATCTGCTTGACGACGATGGTTGCCATGGGATCAGGCCTCCTGCATCTGCGCCGAGGTCACGGTCGCGTCCGTGCCCTTCTGCGATTCCGGCTTGTGGTCGTGGGCCGGCAGGATCTCGGCGACCTTCTTGCCGCGGCGCGAGGCGACCGAACGCGGCGAAGCCTCGGCCTTGAGGCCGTCGATGGTGGAGCGGATCATGTTGTAGGGGTTCTGCGACCCCAGCGACTTGGCCACCACGTCCTGCACGCCCAGCATCTCGAAGACGGCGCGCATCGGGCCACCGGCGATGATCCCGGTCCCCGGAACGGCGGTCCGCATCACGACCTTGCCGGCGCCATGACGGCCCTCGATGTCGTGGTGCAGGGTGCGGCCGTCGCGCAGCGGGACGCGGATCAGGCCGCGCTTGGCCTGCTCGGTCGCCTTGCGGATCGCCTCGGGCACTTCCTTGGCCTTGCCCTTGCCGAATCCGACGCGGCCGCGCTGGTCACCGACCACCACGAGCGCGGCAAAGCCGAAGCGCTTGCCGCCCTTCACGGTCTTGGACACGCGGTTGATCGCCACCAGGCGGTCGGCGAATTCCGGGGTTTCCTCGCGCTCGTCGCGGCGACGGTCGTCGCGGCGGTCACGGCGCTGTTCACGTTCTGCCATGCGGCATTCCTTTTCATCCGGCGCGTGTCCGCGCCCGTTGGATCCGATCCAGGTGGGCCGCCCGCTGAGGGGCAGCCCCCGGATCATCGGGGCGGCAGAGGACCCGCCGCCCGCATCATCAGAACTTCAGCCCGCCTTCGCGCGCCGCGTCGGCCAGAGCCTTGATCTTGCCGTGGAACAGGAAGCCGCCGCGGTCGAACACGACCTCTTCGACACCCTTGGCCTTGGCGCGCTCGGCAATCGCCGAACCGATCTTGGCAGCCGCCTCGACGTTGTTCTTGCCGACGACGCCCAGATCCTTCTCGAGGGTCGAGGCCGAGGCCAGCGTCACCCCGTTCGCGTCGTCGATCAGCTGGACGCTGATGTTCTTGGACGAACGGTGGACGGACAGGCGCGGACGGCCGTTCGCCATCTCGCGCAGTTTGTTCCGGACGCGCAGACGGCGCTTCTGGAACAGCTCTCGTTTGTTCAGTGCCATGTGCGTGATCCTTACTTCTTCTTGCCTTCCTTGCGGAAGACCTGCTCACCCTTGTAGCGGATGCCCTTGCCCTTGTAGGGCTCGGGTTTCTTCCACTCGCGGATGTTCGCGGCGGTCTGGCCGACGGCTTGCTGGTCGATGCCCTCGACGACGATCTCGGTCTGCTTGGGGGCGTTGACCGTGACGCCCTCGGGCGCCTCGAAGTTCACGTCGTGCGAGTAGCCGAGCGCGAGCTTCAGCGTCTTGCCCTGCATCGAGGCGCGGTAGCCGACGCCCTGGATTTCCAGCTCGCGCTTGAAACCCTCGGTGACGCCGGTGACGAGGTTCGCGACCATCGACCGCGACATCCCCCACTGCTGGCGGGCGCGCTTCGACATGCCGCGCGGCTTGACGGTGACGGCGCCGTTGTCCAGCAACAGATCCACGTCGTCGGTCGCGGTGAACGACCGGGTGCCCTTCGGACCCTTGACCGAAATGGTCTGGCCCTTGATCTCGGCCGTGACGCCCGAGGGCAGTTCGACCGGCTTCTTGCCAATACGAGACATCATGCCCTCCTTAGAACACGGTGCAGAGGACTTCGCCGCCGACATTGGCGTTGCGAGCCGCTGCGTCCGACATCACGCCTTTCGGCGTCGAGACGATGGAGACGCCCAGGCCGTTGCGGACCGAGGGCAGCTCACGGGCGCCGGCATAGACGCGGCGGCCGGGTTTCGAGACCCGGGCCAGCTCGCGGATCACCGGAGCGCCTTCGAAGTACTTGAGCGAGATTTCCAGTTCGGCGTGACCGGCGTCGGTCGTCACCGCCTCGTAGCCGCGGATGTAGCCCTCGGCCTTGAGGACGTCCAGAACCCAGGCGCGCAGCTTGCTCGACGGGGTGCGGACGGTGGATTTGCCGCGCATTTGCGCGTTGCGGATGCGGGTCAGCATATCGCCGAGCGGATCGTTCATCGACATGAGTGCCCCCTTACCAGCTCGATTTCACCATGCCGGGGATCTGGCCGAAAGAGCCCAGCTCGCGCAGCATGATCCGCGACAGTTTCAGCTTGCGGTAATAGGCGCGCGGACGCCCGGTCAGCTCGCAGCGGTTGTTCAGCCGGGTGGCCGACGAGTTGCGCGGCAGTTCGGCAAGCTTCAGCGTCGCCTTGAACCGCTCTTCCATCGGCTTGGACTGGTCGTTGATGACGTCGTTCAGAGCCGCGCGCTTGGCGGCGTATTTCGCCACCATCCGCTCGCGCTTCTTCTGACGTTCGATCATGGATTTCTTTGCCATATCAGGTTCCTCGCGCGATCAGCTGTTGAAG
Source organism: Paracoccus panacisoli (assembly GCF_042435015.1). NCBI lineage: Bacteria > Pseudomonadati > Pseudomonadota > Alphaproteobacteria > Rhodobacterales > Paracoccaceae > Paracoccus > Paracoccus panacisoli. The sequence goes on from NZ_JBHMQU010000010.1 coordinate 37,075, forward strand.
GGCATGTTGAAGTGCTTCAACAGCGCCTTCGCCTCGGCGTCGGTGTTCGCCGTGGTCGCGATGATGATGTCCATCCCCAGAACCTCATCGACCTTGTCGAAGTTGATTTCGGGGAAAACGATGTGCTCTTTCAGGCCCATGGCATAGTTGCCGCGGCCGTCGAACGCCGTGCCCTTGACGCCGCGGAAGTCGCGGACGCGCGGCAGCGCGATGTTGATGAGCCGGTCGAGGAATTCGTACATCCGGTCGCCACGCAGCGTGACCTTGGCACCCAGCGGCATCTCTTCACGGACCCGGAAGCCGGCGATCGACTTCTTGGCCTTGGTGATGACGGCCTTCTGCCCGGCGATCAGCGACAACTCGTCGGCGCCCTGCTTGACCTTCTTGGTGTCCTTGACGGCCTCGCCGATCCCCATGTTCAGGACGATCTTGTCCAGACGCGGGATCTGCATGTCGTTCTTGTAGCCGAACTCTTCCTTGAGCGCGGCCCGGATCTGGTCCTGATAGACCGCCTTGAGGCGGGGCGTGTATTTCGCGTCGTCCAGCATCAGATCACGTCCCCCGTGGTCTTGGCAAAACGGACCTTCTTGCCGTCTTCCATGCGGAAGCCGACCCGGGTCGCCTTGCCGTTCTTGTCGGTCAGGGCCAGGTTCGAGAGTTCGATCGGCATGTTCTTGGGCACGCGGCCGCCCTGGCTGGTCTGCGACTGCCGGGTGTGGCGCAGCGCGATGTTCACGCCGTCGACGGTGGCCTTGTTCTCTTTCGGAAACACGGCGGTGATCTCGCCCGTCTTGCCCTTGTCCTTGCCGGTCAGGACGACGACGGTATCACCCTTCTTGAGCTTGGCGGCCATCACAGCACCTCCGGCGCAAGCGAGATGATCTTCATGAAGTTCTTCGCACGCAGCTCGCGCACGACCGGCCCGAAGATCCGGGTGCCCACGGGCTCGCCCTGGTTGTTCAGGATGACGGCGGCGTTCTGGTCGAAGCGGATGGACGTGCCATCCTCGCGCTTCACTTCTTTGGCGGTGCGCACGACGACGGCCTTGCGGACGTCGCCCTTCTTCACGCGACCGCGCGGAATGGCTTCCTTGACGGAGACGACGATGATGTCGCCGACCGACGCATAGCGCCGGTGCGATCCGCCCAGAACCTTGATGCACTGCACCCGGCGTGCGCCGGAGTTGTCAGCGACATCCAGATTGGTCTGCATCTGGATCATGATATGCTCCCGACCTTTGGGGACCGGTTGCAGTCCCGGCCCCAGGGTTTCGATATGTCAGCGGGCTGCCCGATCGGATCGTGGCGGCCCGCCGGGATGGCGTCAGGCCTGCGCGGCTTCGGCGCCGGCGGTGTCGTCCACGAGGACGGTCCAGCGCTTGGTCTTCGAGATCGGCGCGCATTCGATGATGCGGACGGTGTCCCCGACCTTGAACTGGTTGTTCTCGTCGTGCGCCCGGTACTTCTTGGACGAACGCACGGTCTTGTGCAGCAGCGGGTGCTTGAAGCGGCGCTCGACCAGAACCGTGACGGTCTGTTCGTTCTTGTCGCTGGTGACTTTGCCCTGAAGGATGCGCTTCGGCATGATCCGGCCCCCTTAGTTCGCGGCGGCCGCGGCAGCGGCCTTCTGGTTCATGACGGTCTTGATGCGGGCGACGTCGCGGCGGACGGCGCGCATCCGCGCGGTCGATTCCATCTGGCCGGTGGCCTGCTGGAAGCGCAGGTTGAAGGCTTCCTTCTTGAGCGCGACCAGCTGCTCGCGCAGCTGCTCGGGCGTCTTGTCTTTCAGTTCCGCGGCTTTCATGCCGTTGTCCTTTCAACATCACCGGAGGGCCCCTGTCGCGCAGGGAGACCCTGATTCCCGGTGGAGTTCGAGATGAAGGCCGTCCCATACGCGCAAACGCTGCAAGGCGCAACCCTGTTGTGGGCGGTGGGCCGTGGGGTGCGGCTCGCGGACGCCGGTTTGGCAGGCGAATTATCAAATGACAGCGCCCGGGTTTCCTTTTGCGCCCGGTTGCGGTATGAGTGCCTCAGTTTCGCGCATCGACCACCGAGCCGCGCGGACCTTTCGATTTGGGGTATCCCGAGTCTGTCACCGAGGTCACGACGCCGCGCCTTGCGCCAACCCTTTGACATTCTCCTGATCCCCTTCCCCGTTGCCGCTGCCCAGCGGCAGCGTTCCGGACGCCGCATGAGCGGCATCCCTGTCTGTAACGTCCGCCCGAGGGTGGCGCGATAGGAGAAGAGAAATGGCCGAGACGTTTCCGAACGAAACGCTGAACTGGACCAACGTTACCAACACCGGAGGCGTCCTACCTTCGGGGACGTCGATCGACACGGGCGGAACGCTTGTCACTGTTACGTCGTCTCCGGGTAACTACAAAGCGTCATATGTTGGCACGACCACTGCCGGCGGGACGTATACCGGCATTCCTTCTACTCAACGAACGCTATTATCTCACAGCCAAGAGGGCGTACCGACCACCACGACCTTTACGTTCAATGACGACGCGACCGTGGCAGGCACGGTGAACACCGTCGAAAACCTGACGTTCAGAATCTTTGACATCGATTCCAGCGGGGGCACCGCGGGCTACACCGATCAAGTGACGCTGAGCGCGTTCAACGCGAAGAACGAACCCGTAGAAATCATCGTCACGGCATCGAGCCCCGCGAGCTACAAGGTTGATTATAACGATGATGGATCGGTAACCATCACCGGCACATCAGCACACCAGCCGAACAACGTGGCATTGAGTTCGGCGCTGATCAGCTTTGTCGGGCCGGTCGATAGCTTTACCATGACGCATGCGTCGGGCGGCACGTCGAACGTGTACCTTGGGAACTTCGGCTTCACTCCGTCATCGGCGCTCTGCTTCGCTGCCGGCACGATGATCCTGACCAACCGTGGCGACGTCGCCGTCGAGACCCTCAATGTCGGTGACCTGGTCATGACCCGCGACAATGGCGCCCAGCCGGTGCGCTGGATCGACTCGACCCGCCGCACACTGCGGGCGGGCAGTCGCCTCGCGCCGGTCCGCATTCGCGCCGGCGCTATTGGGGGCAACCTGCCGGAATCGGATCTGCTGGTCAGCCCGCAGCACCGGATGCTGGTCCGCTCGGCCATCGCGCAGCGGATGTTCGGCACCGACGAGGTGCTCGTCGCGGCCAAGCAGCTCCTGCAGATCGACGGGATCGACATTGCCGATGACCTGGACGAGGTGGTTTACGTCCACTTCATCTTCGACCGGCACGAGATCGTCTATGCGAACGGCGCTGAAAGCGAGAGCCTCTATACCGGCCCCGAGGCGCTGAAGACGCTGCGCCCGCAGGCGCGCGAGGAAATCCTCGCGCTGTTCCCCGAGCTGGCCGAGGACGCGCTGCCCGAGCCGGCGCGGGTGCTCGCCTCGGGGCGGCTCGGCCGCAAGCTGGCCGTGCGCCACGCGCAGAACGACAAGCCGCTCGTCTGATCTGAAAGACGAAAGGACGATCAAAGGGGCGGGCCGCACGGTCCGCCCCTTCTCGTTTTCACCCCTGGCGGCCCCCCTTACCCCCACCGCAACGAAAAACCCCGCCGTCTCCGGCGGGGTTCTCGTCGTCTCTTCCGGGACCGGGATTACCAGTCTTCGCGGTGCACGATGCGGGTCAGGACCGGCAGCTTCTGCGCGCCGAGGCGCAGGGCCTCGCGGGCGATGTCGTCCTCGACGCCGTCGATCTCGAACATGATCCGGCCGGGGTGGACGCGGGCCGCCCAGTAGTCGACCGAGCCCTTGCCCTTACCCATCCGCACTTCGGTCGGCTTGGACGAGACCGGAACGTCCGGGAAGATCCGGATCCAGACCCGGCCCTGACGCTTCATGTGGCGGGTGATCGCGCGGCGGGCCGCCTCGATCTGGCGCGCGGTGACCCGCTCGGGTTCCGTCGCCTTGAGTGCATAGGAGCCGAAGTTCAGGTTGAAGCCGCCCTTGGCCTCGCCATGAATCCGCCCCTTGAACTGCTTGCGGAACTTGGTCCGTTTCGGTTGCAGCATTTCCCTGTCTCCTTAGCGCGCGTGGCGATCGTCGCGATCGCGGCGCGGGCCGCGCGGCGACGGGCCGTCCTGGGCCTCGGCGGCCTTGCGGTCCCGCGCCTGCGGGTCGTGTTCCATGATCTCGCCCTTGAAGATCCAGACCTTCACGCCGATGATCCCGTAGGGGGTCGAGGCCTCCGACAGCGCATAGTCGATGTCGGCACGCAGCGTGTGCAGCGGCACGCGGCCTTCGCGGTACCACTCGGTCCGGGCGATCTCGGCGCCACCCAGACGGCCGGCGACGTTCACGCGGATCCCCAACGCACCCATCCGCATCGCGTTCTGCACCGCGCGCTTCATGGCGCGGCGGAACGAGACCCGGCGCTCGAGCTGCTGGGCGATCGACTCGGCCACCAGCTGGGCGTCCAGCTCGGGCTTGCGGACCTCGACGATGTTGAGGTGCAGTTCCGAGTCGGTGAAGTTCGCCAGCTTCTTCTTGAGCGTCTCGATGTCGGCGCCCTTGCGGCCGATGATGACGCCCGGGCGGGCGGCATGGATCGTCACGCGGCACTTCTTGTGCGGACGCTCGATGATGACGCGGCTCACGCCGGCCTGCTTGGCTTCCTCGTGGATGAACTCGCGGATCTTCAGATCCTCGAGCAGCAGGTTGCCATAGTCCTTGCTGTCCGCGAACCAGCGGCTGTCCCAGGTGCGGTTGACCTGCAGACGCATCCCGATGGGGTTGACCTTCTGACCCATTACGCGAGCTCCTCGGCGGCGGCTTCAGGGGTGGTGGTGGCTTCGGCCTGACGGTTCGAGGCCGTGCGCTTCTGTGCCTTCGCGGCCTTCTTCGCCGCTTCGGCCGCAGCCACGTCGATCTCGCGCACCGTGATGGTGATTTCCGAGAACGGCTTCATGATCTTGCCGAACCGGCCACGCGCCCGCGGACGTCCGCGCTTCATCACCATGTTCTTGCCGACCCAGGCCTCGGCCACGATCAGGCTGTCCACGTCGAGATTGTGGTTGTTCTCGGCGTTGGCGATCGCCGACTGCAGGCACTTCTTGACGTCGCCGGCGATGCGGCGCTTCGAGAAGGTCAGGTCGGCCAGAGCCTTGTCCACCTTCTTGCCGCGGATCATCGCGGCCACCAGGTTCAGCTTCTGCGGCGAGGTGCGAAGCATCTTGGTCTTCGCCATCGCTTCGTTCTCCGCCACGCGGCGCGGATTTTGTTCCTTACCCATGACGATTACTTCCTTTTCGCTTTCTTGTCGGCGGCGTGACCATAATAGGTCCGCGTCGGCGAGTACTCACCGAACTTCTGGCCGATCATCTCCTCGGACACGTTGACCGGGATGTGCTTGTGGCCGTTGTAGACGCCGAAGGTCAGGCCGACGAACTGCGGCAGGATGGTCGAGCGGCGCGACCAGATCTTGATGACGTCCGAGCGACCCGAGTCGCGCGCCTTTTCCGCCTTCTTCAGGACGTAGGCGTCGACGAAGGGGCCTTTCCAGATAGAACGTGCCATGGATTAACGCCCCTTCTTCTTGGCGTGGCGCGACCGCAGGATGTACTTGTCGGTCGACTTGTTGGAACGGGTGCGCTTGCCCTTGGTCGGCTTGCCCCACGGCGTCACCGGGTGACGGCCGCCCGAGGTCCGGCCCTCACCACCGCCGTGCGGGTGGTCGATCGGGTTCATCGCGACGCCGCGGACGGTCGGGCGAACGCCCATGTGCCGCTTGCGCCCGGCCTTGCCGAGGTTCTGGTTCGAGTGGTCGGGGTTCGACACGGCACCGATGGTGGCCATGCATTCCTGACGCACCAGACGCAGCTCGCCCGAGGAAAGGCGGATCTGCGCGTAGCCGCCGTCACGGCCCACGAACTGCGCGTAGGTACCGGCCGAACGGGCCAGCTGGCCGCCCTTGCCGGGCTTCAGCTCGACGTTGTGGACGATCGTGCCGATCGGCATCCCCGAGAACGGCATCGCGTTGCCCGGCTTGATGTCGGCCTTCTGCGAGGCGACCACGCGGTCACCGATCGCCAGGCGCTGCGGCGCGAGGATGTAGGCCTGCTCGCCGTCCTCGTACTTCACCAGCGCGATGAAGGCGGTGCGGTTCGGATCGTATTCGATCCGCTCGACGGTCGCCGGGACGTCGAACTTGGTGCGGCGGAAATCGACGATGCGGTAGAGCCGCTTGGCCCCGCCGCCCTTGTGCCACATGGTGACGCGCCCGGTGTTGTTCCGGCCACCCGTCTTGGTCAGACCCTCGGTCAGGGTCTTGACGGGGCGGCCTTTCCAAAGCTCCGAACGGTCGATCAGTACCAGCCCGCGCTGGCCAGGCGTCGTCGGTTTATACGACTTGAGTGCCATGGTTTCTGTCTTCCGTTTGCCTTGGACCAAAGGTCCGTTTCAGTCGAATTGTCGAAGGGCGGGCCCGTCGCCGGGACCGCCCCCCTTGGGATCAGAGGCCGGTGTTGACGTCGATGCTGTTGCCAGCCTCGAGCATCACATAGGCCTTCTTCACGTCCGAGCGGACGCCGGGGCGGCCGCGGAAGCGCTTGACCTTGCCCTTGGTGATCGTCGTGTTGACGGCCTTCACCTTGACGCCGAACAGCGCCTCGACCGCCGACTTGATCTCGGGCTTGCTGGCCGACTTCGCCACCTCGAAGGTCACGGCGTTGGACAGTTCGCCCGCCATCGTGGCCTTTTCGGTGATGATCGGCTTGCGGATCACGTCATAGTGCTCCGGCTTGGCGCTGGTTTCACTCTTGCTCATTTCAGGCGAGCCTCCAGAGCTTCGACACCCGCGCGCGTGATCACCAGCGTGTCGCGCTTGAGGATGTCATAGACGTTGGCGCCCATCGAGGGCAGCACATCGATGCCGTCCAGGTTGCGGGCGGCGCGGGCGAAGTTCTCGTTCACCTCGGCCCCGTCGATCACCAGGACGCGCTTCCAGCCGTTCTCGGCCAGCGCCTTGGCGACGGCAGAGGTCTTGGCTTCGGCGAGATCCAGGTTCTCGAGGATCACCAGCTTCCCGCGCGAGGCTTTCGCCGACAGCGCGTGCTTGAGCCCGAGGGCACGGACCTTCTTGGGCAGGTCGAACGCATGGCTGCGCGGAACCGGACCCTTGTAGACGCCACCCTTGCGGAAGATCGGCGCCTTGCGCGAGCCGTGGCGAGCGCCGCCCGTGCCCTTCTGGCGATAGATCTTCTTGGTCGAGTAGCTGACGTCGGACTTGCCCAGCGTCGCGTGGGTGCCCTGCTGCGCCTTGGCGCGCTGCCAGCGGACCACGCGGTGCAGGATGTCCGCCCGCGGCTCGAGGCCGAAGATGTCGTCGGCCAGCTCGATGTCCCCGGCCTTGCCGGAGGCGAGCGAGATCACGTCGAGTTTCATTTGCTCTCGTCTCCTTCGGGGGCTTCGGGGGCGGCGTCGGCGTTCGGATCGGCCGCGGCCTTGTCGGCCTCGATCGACGCGGCGGCCTCGGCCAGCGCAGCTTCCTGCGCGGCGGCTTCGGCTTCGGCCGCGGCGAGACGCGCGGCTTCTTCCTCGGCGGCGGCCGCGGCGGCAGCTTCCTCGGCCAGGCGCTTGGCCTCACGCTCGGCCGAGCGCAGCGCGGCCGGATAGATGGTCGCGTCGGACATCGGCTTCTTCACCGCGTCCTTGATCGTGACCCAGCCGCCCTTCGAGCCCGGCACCGAACCCTTGACCATGATCAGGCCACGGTCGGCGTCGGTCTTGACGACCTGCAGGTTCTGGGTGGTGACACGCACCGCACCCATGTGGCCGGCCATCTTCTTGCCCTTGAACACCTTGCCGGGGTCCTGGCACTGGCCGGTCGAGCCGTGCGAGCGGTGGCTGATCGACACGCCGTGCGAGGCGCGCAGACCGCCGAAGTTGTGCCGCTTCATCGCGCCCGCGAAGCCCTTACCGATCGAGGTGCCCGCGATGTCCACGAACTGACCGGCAAAGTAATGGGCGGCGATGATTTCCTCGCCGACCGGGATGAGGTTTTCCTCGGCGACGCGGAACTCGACGATCTTCTTCTTCGGGGCCACGTTCGCCTTGGCGAAGTGGCCACGCATCGGCGCCGACACGCGCTTGGCCTTGGCCTCGCCCGCGCCCAGCTGGACGGCGACGTAGCCGTCGGTCTCATTGGTGCGCTGCGCGACGACCTGGAGGTTGTCGAGTTGCAGCACGGTCACCGGCACCTGCCGCCCGTCCTCGAGGAACAGACGGGTCATGCCCAGTTTCTTGGCGATAACACCAGTACGCAGCATGGTCGCCCCCTCAGACCTTGATCTCGACGTCCACGCCGGCGGCGAGGTCGAGCTTCATCAGGGCGTCCACGGTCTGCGGGGTCGGATCGACGATGTCCAGCAGGCGCTTGTGGGTGCGGATCTCCCACTGGTCGCGGGATTTCTTGTCGATGTGCGGGCCGCGCAGAACGGTGAATTTCTCGATCTTGTTCGGCAGCGGGATCGGGCCGCGCACCTGCGCGCCGGTCCGCTTGGCGGTGTTGACGATCTCGAGCGTGCTGGCGTCCAGCACACGATAGTCAAACGCCTTGAGCCGGATACGGATGGTCTGGCTTTGCATCAAAGCATCCCTCGTGACGGGGATTTCAGTCGAGAGGCTGACCGCGCACCACGCGGGGCCAGCGTCGGACCGTGGCAGTATAAAAACCGCAAGGCCGCCCCCTTGGCGGGCGGCCTGCGCGGGTGCCTCCGATTCGATGTGACCGGAGGCGATGGGGGCTTATGGCGGCTGGGGGGCTGGGTGTCAAGGCAGATGCTCGGTGCGCTTGCCGCAGGTCGCGCCTCCGCCGATCACCCGCCGATCAGTGCCCTCGCCTTTCCCCTAATTTCGGCCAGCACCTTGTCAGCGACCTTTCCCTTCTCCTGCGCCTGTCGTGCACGCCAGTCGACCGACTTGACCTGATCGGCCAGTGCGACGCTGCCCCGCTCATCGCCGAGGGCCACCTCGAAGGGATAGCCCTTGGCCTGGGTGGTCAGCGGGCAGCAGAGCATCAGGCCGTGGCGGTTATAGGCGGCGGGCGACAGCACGACGGCGGGCCTGTGCCCGGCTTGCTCGTGCCCGGCTTGCGGCGAGAACTGCAGCCAGACCACGTCGCCGGCATCGGGAACGAATTCAGAAGGCCTCACGACCCACCGCAGCGCCGAACTCCACGCCCTCGTGTCGGTTGTCGGAAGTGATCCCGGCCAGCAACTGCTCGAGATCGTAGGTTTCCGGCCGGATCGCCTCGATGATGAGACGCCCGTTCTCCTCGTGAAGCGAGACCGGCTGATCGACCGCAAGCCCGGCCGCATCCAGCAACGCTGCCGGAATGCGCAGCGCCGCGCTGTTGCCCCATTTCTTGACCGTGACGTTCATGACGACCCCCGTAGATACTCTGTATCTACTCTGCGGCGTTTCCTCCTGCAACGAAAAACCCGCCCCCTTTCGGGAGCGGGCTTTCGTGTGGTTGGCTCGGCGTCGGGTGCGTGCTCGCACGCACCCCGACCCGCGACCCTTACGCGAGGATCTTCGAGACCACGCCGGCGCCGACGGTGCGGCCGCCTTCGCGGATGGCG